>JASFFF010000017.1:0-18509 GCA_050124445.1 Desulfosarcina sp. | reverse complement strand
TTCGGGCTCTGGGATGCTCACCATCGCCTTCTTAAATTCCCATCGTTTCCAAATATCGTAAATCGCCGGTATAATTATAAGCGTAAGAACAGTTGAGGATACCAACCCACCGACCATGGGAGACGCAATTCTTTTCATTACCTGGGCACCCGCCTCAGATCCATACATAACGGGCAGAAGACCAATGAGTGTCGTAGCCACTGTCATTAGTTTGGGCCTGACTCTTTCTACAGCCCCTTCGATGATTGCTGTTCTTAAATCGTTGGGTGATTTCAATTTACCCCCCGAGCGGTACCGCTCATAGGCTTCATCAAGATAAACTAGCATGACGACACCCGTTTCTGCAGCCAGTCCTGCTAAGGCGATAAAACCGACTACAACGGCCACAGAAACATGGTACCCAAGGAGATATATCAGCCAAATGCCACCAACCAGGGCAAATGGCAGGCTTGCCATTACAATGGCGGCCTCAGAGATGTTCTGAAAATGGATATAGAGCAGAATAAAGATAACCAACAGTGTGGCGGGGACAATGATGTTCAGCGTTTTGCGTGCTTTTTCCATGTACTCGTACTGCCCTGACCAAACAATTGAGTAGCCAGACGGAATATCTATCTGTTCGTCCACAATCCGTTTCGCATTCTTGACATAGGAACCCACATCGACACCTTTGAGATCGACATAAATCCATGCTGTCTGACGAGAATTCTCACTTTTTATTCCCGGGGGTCCTTTCTTAATCGCAAAATTAGCCAGTTGCGCCAAGGGAACCTGAGCCCCTGTGGGCGTTGAAACCAGCACCCGTTTTAACTTTTCAATATTATCGCGAAGTTCACGGTTGTAGCGCAGGTTAACTGGATATCGTTCAAGCCCCTCGACGGTATATGTGATGTTCGATCCCCCAATGGCCGTCATAATCACTTGCTGAACATCTCCAATTGTCAGCCCGTAGCGTGCGATTTGATTACGGTCGATATGAAAGTCCAGATAATTACCGCCTGTCACTCTTTCACTGTAAGCAGAAAGGGTTCCAGGAATATCCTTGGCCACCGCCTCGATCTCAGCGCCTAAGTTAGAGAGAACATCCAAATCCGGGCCCATCAGTTTGATGCCGACAGGGGTTTTGATGCCTGTGGAGAGCATATCGATGCGGGTTTTGATGGGCATGGTCCACGCATTGGTCAGGCCAGGAAATTGAATGGCCTTGTCCAGGTCCTCTGCCAGTTCATCTATGGTCATATGACGCTCTTCCGGCCATATCCAGGCCAAGGGTTTTTTCAGCCATCCGGGCCAGCTTGAATAGAATCGCTGGACTTTTCTTTTCCGCCACTGGTGAACGATTTCACCCTTTTTCACCTCCGGCCAAATCCAGGTGAAGGGCTTTTTGAGCCAATCGGGCCAGTCAGAGAAGAAGCGGTCAACCTGAATCATTTCGTATTCAACCTTGGGCCTGAGTATAATGGTGGTTTCGATCATCGATAAAGGAGCAGGATCTGTCGCTGTTTCTGCTCTGCCGATTTTGCCCAACGTGTGTTTAACTTCAGGAAAGCTCTGGATGATCTTATCTGTTTGCTGGAGCAGCTCTTTGGCTTTGGTGACTGAAATGCCCGGAAGGGTGGTCGGCATATAAAGCAGGTCGCCTTCATTTAATGGCGGCATGAATTCACTGCCGAGCCTAGTCGCTGGGAAATAGGTAACAGCCAAAACAATTACAGCAATCAGAATTGTGGACTTGGGCCACTTCAAAACCCATTTAATGATAGGCAGATAATAACGGATAAAAAAGCGGCTTATAGGATTTTTGGATTCCGGTAGAATTTTCTGCGGTATCAAGCATACCAGGGCGAATGCAGAAACAAACAGCGCGAATACCAGGCTATAGTCAGGCAGATTCAAGCCTGCAGCACCTCCCATCATGACTAAAGCAGGTGGGCCTGCTATGCATAAGATCCATATCGCACCTTTTTTTCTCTTGGTAGTCCCTTCCCGGAAAGGCTTTTCTCTAATAAAAAAAGTCAAGAGTACCGGCACAACCGTGACGGCAAGGATTGAGGAGGCCGCCATGGCAAAGGTTTTGGTATAGGCCAATGGTTTAAACAGACGACCGGATTGCTCCTGCAGGCTGAAAACCGGCAAAAAGGATACCGTGATAATCAAAAGGCTGTAAAAGAGGGCCGGTCCGACCTCCTTGGCTGACGCCAATATAATTTCTGTGTGACTTTTTTTCCCCTTATCACGCTCCAGATGCTTATGTGCATTTTCGACCAACACGACGGAGGCATCCACCATGACACCGATGGCGATGGCGATGCCGCCCAGACTCATGATGTTGGCGTTAATTCCCATCCAATACATGACCATGAAGGATATCAAGATGCCAACCGGCAATGTAAAAATGGCCACGAACGCGGAGCGAAAGTGAAGGAGAAAAATCACACAGATGGCAGCCACAACGCTCATCTCCTCGATGAGTTTCGTTTTCAAGGTGCTGACGGCGCGATTGATCAGTCCCGAACGGTCGTACCCTTCAACGATGACGACCCCCTCCGGCAGGCCTTTCTGCAACGCTTGCAGCTTCTCTTTGACCCGGCGGATCACTTCCAATGCATTTTCACCATAGCGCATCACCACGATGCCGCCTGCCACTTCTCCCTCCCCGTTCCATTCCAGAATGCCTCTTCTGAGCTCGGGACCAATCTGCACATTGGCGATGTTCTTAAGCAGCACCGGGGTGCCCATGGCATCCACAGAAACAACGATGTTTTCAAGATCCTGCAAAGATTTGATGTAGCCAAGGCTTCTGACCATAAACTCGGTTTCCCCCATTTCCACGAGTTTGCCGCCGACATCATTATTGGAGTTGCGGATCGCCTGACGAACTTTTTGAATGGGTATGTTATATGCCAGCAAGCGATTGGGATCGACTTCTACCTGGTATTGCTTGACATAACCGCCGATGCTGGCAACCTCGGAAACACCGGGGACTGAAGTCAGCTCATACCGCAGAAACCAGTCCTGAATGCTGCGCATCTGCTGCAGGTCATATTTTCCGGAAGTGTCTTTAAGGACATATTCATAAATCCAGCCCACACCAGTGGCATCCGGTCCCAGACTGGGTGTAATTCCCTGTGGCAGCCTGCCTGCTACAAAATTAAGATACTCTAAAACCCTGGATCTGGCCCAATATAGGTCGGTGCCATCCTCGAAAATAATATATACAAAAGAAAAACCAAAAAACGAGTATCCACGTACCACCTTGGCAAATGGTACGCTGAGCATGGCGGTGGTTAGCGGGTAGGTAACCTGATCCTCAACCACCTGTGGCGCTTGCCCTGGATATTCGGTGTATATGATGACCTGCACATCGGACAGGTCCGGAATGGCATCAAGTGGCATATTCGACATGGCCAGCAGACCACCTAAAATAACGAACACGGTGGCCAACAAAACCATGAACTTATTATGCACAGACCATTCAATAACTTTTTCGATCATCGTATTACCTGCTGTCAACCGCTTGGCTTTAACAACACCACTGCATTACTGATCTTCCATGTCGCTAAAAAAATCATCCTTTTCCGAATCCATATCATCGAAAAAGTCATCTTTATCGGCGTCCATATCATCAAAAAAACGATCTTCTTGCTGTCTCGTCGATGGGGCTTTTTGCGCATCCATCATTTTTTGGACGGCCTCTTTTAACTTAGACTCTGAATCCAATAGAAACTGCCCGGATGTGACCACCAGCTCTCCTGGGGCCACACCTGAGAGCACCTGAACCATGCCATCATCCAGCGACAAACCGAGGGTGATATTTCTCGGGGTGAATTTTCCATGCTGCTGGGCCACGAAAACGATATTTCTCTCTCCAGAGCGAATAACGGCCTCAGATGGGATAATCAGGCCTTCGCTGATTGCCCCGGTTTTTATCCAGACGTCAGCATACATATCAGGCTTCAGTGCCAGGTCTGGATTATCGAATTCAAGCCGTATGACAACATCACGGGTTTTTCGCTGGAGATATGGATAGACAAAAGAAACCTTTCCTGTATATATCTTGCCGGGTTCGAACGGAATCCTCATCTCGACTTCCTGACCTTCAAAAATCCAGGGCAATTCATATTCAAATATATGGGCCTCCAGCCAGACCCGTGTTAGATCCGCGATGCGATAAACAGTTGTTCCTGGCTTGATGTAGCTGCCTTTTTCAACATTTTTATCGATAATGATGCCGCTGGCGGGAGAGCGGATCGTCACTGTTTTATTCGCGAAACCCGTATTTTCGATGGTTTTTATTTCGCTCTCAGCCACGTCAAAATACGCTAAG
The DNA here is from genome assembly GCA_050124445.1 of Desulfosarcina sp. Lineage (GTDB taxonomy): Bacteria > Desulfobacterota > Desulfobacteria > Desulfobacterales > Desulfosarcinaceae > Desulfosarcina. Next base: position 14,182 of record JASFFF010000017.1, on the reverse strand, counting down.
CGGCGTCTTGCTGAGGCCAGAAGGTCGTTTTTCATACCAGCTGGGTTTTGACCCGTACTTTGTTTTAACCTTCGATAGGTTGAGAGATATTCTTCCTGCGCAGCGACCAGTGCCGGAGCGTAAAGCTCAAAAAGGGGGTGACCTTTTTCCACATGCTTGCCGGTAAAATCGACATAGATTTTCTCTATCCATCCGCTGGTCTTCAGGCTGACCTGGACCGTTTGCGTTTCGTCATAGGTAATATGCCCGTAAGTTCTGATCGTATTGCTGAGTGTGCCCTCAACAACCTCTGCCGTACGGATGCCCATATTCTGCTGGGTAACGGGGTCAATACTGATGTTGACCCCTCCAACCAATTCATCTTCATACACCGGCACCAAATCCATGCCCATTGCGCTTTTCCCAGGCGCATCATATATCTCCTGGGGATTCATGGGGGCTCGCCAATAGGCGATTTCTCTCTCGCCGGTGGTAGATGCGTCCTGCCCGGTTTCATTTGCCGCTTTGGGTACCAGGTCCATGCCACAAATCGGACATTGGCCTGGCTCGTCAGATATGATCCATGGATGCATGGGCCCGACATAGACGGTCTTTTCCTCATCTTCAGCAGACTCGGTTGAGGCATCGCTGCCTGCCTGTTTGGGCGCACGCCCACCGGTGGTGCTAAGCAAAACGAACGTCAATGAGAACGTTACCGCAGCCGTGATCAAAATGATTAGCCAGATATGTTTATGTCTAATTATTTTCATTTATATCTCCGCGTAATCTGAATGCCCAATTTGACCGATTCATGATTTGAAGCATAATGTCTAAAACTGCACGCCGACAACTCGTTCCAATTGCGCCCAGGAAGTGAAAAACTCGCTGCGCTTTTTTTCCAGGTTGAGATTGGAAGACAACCACAGCTCATAGGAGTTGATGACATCGGCAAAAGAGACGTTTCCGGATTCATAACCACTGGTTGATACATCCAGCGCAGATTTGGATAGACTGACCACTGTATCTTGATAAAGCTTTTTCTCTCGACGGGCGCGATCCAACGCAAACCAACGGTCGCTAACTTTATTGATCGTTTCGGCTTTGGTTGCTGCCAGGCTTTCTTTTAGTGCCGCTACCAGCTGTCTGATTTCCCTGACGTAGGCATCGTTAGTTCCGAACCAGACGTTTTGCGGAAGCCCCGCTCCCCTTGAAGCCGATGAAGAGGTTTTAAAAGAGGGCGTCGTTGCTGAGGAACCAACCGTATTGATCGCTTGATTGTTAAATGTGGAATAGTTTAGTGTATACGATGGCAATACCATTGTTTCTGCCATTTCAAGTACAATCTGCATTTTCTTGAGTTGTGCTTGCTTAATTAGAATTTCATGACGGTGGTCTTGTGCCATGGGATACAGAGTTTCTATGAGCGGCACTTTCTTTATTGTGCCCACAGTCGAGGGGTAGCCGATGGGTGTCGTCGGCGGTATATTCAGAAGCGCGATTATCTTTGATTCAATGATGCGCTGCCGTTCTTTTAATGTAATCGATTCTTCTTTGAGAACCTTTGTTTTAACTTGAATCTTAACCACATCTTGAAAGCTGGTTTTGCCTGCCTCATACCGCCTGGCAGCAACGGCTTCCAGCTTCTCAAAGAGACGGACCGTATCAGCGGTTATCTGTTGCGCTTTGCGGTTGAACACCAAATCCCAATACGTTTTGCGGACGGTTGTGATGACATCACGGCGCACCGCTTCCAATGAATGCCAGGCACCTTGTGTTTCCTGCTGCACAATCTGACCTTTGAGGGACACCATGCCAGGAAACGGGAATTTGGATGTAACCGGATCTTGACCCTTCATTGGCCCCACACCCGTCTTGATGCTGGCGGTGAACGCAGAATATTGACGCAGAATTTCATCCAAGTTGGCCACTTGGCTGAAAGATTCTACAGATGCAGCAAACCGATTTTCGGCTGATTTTATGTCTGGATTTCGAAGCCATGCCAGGGTTTCAAGCGTGGTTAACGACAACTGTCCGCGAATGGCGTTTAAGGCGACGGTGCTGTCTAAAGCAGCCTCCTGATATTTATCTAAAAGCGTAGGTTTGGGGGTAAAAAAGAGAGGCATTTTACGATCAGCAGCCGAAATAGACTTTCGCCAGTCGGCACTCATTATTTGGATGCGTTTTAGCTCGTGTTCATCACTGGGCGATTGACTGGGTGTTGGCTCTGACACAGCTGCAGCTGAAGATTTCTGGCTAACGATGTAATCTGGTGGTGTATACGCATCAAATTCATCCACCAAGTCCTTATATCCTGCGTCGGACGCCGGTGGACAGAGCGCTGCGAACAGCACCATTAAACATGTTAAAATAATCCTCATTCCAGTTCCTTAGGACCAAGTCCATCGTTGGGGAGCTTTTCCGTTATACGATGTCCGATCAATCTTTCTAATCGTGCCAGATATTTGCCGTAATCCGCTGTGGCTCTGGCAATCGCCAGGTTGAAATTATACCAGGTTGATTGCGCCTCGATGAAATCGGAAAATCCTTTTTGTTTTTCCCTGAACAGGGTTTCTGCCATATTCATCGAGCTGGCCGCCTGCGGCAGCAAATTGTCACTATATAGTGTAATCAGTCTCAAGGCATTTTGAAGTCTAAAATAAATTGAATGGATATTGCTGTTGGTATCGTTTACTTGGGTTTTTTTCGCGGCGACCGCTCTTGCTTTTTCTGCCCGGGCCTGATTAACCTTGCTGTTGTTTTTGCCAATCCAAATCGGAATCGAAAGCCCAAATTGGACGCCAAATGCGTCATCACCCGCATCCTCCGGCGCTTGCGCGACATCCGGCGAGCCAATACCAGCATAAAAAACACCCACTTTGAAATCAGGTAGACGTTGATCCGTGGCAAGGTCCACATTGATTTCAGCTTTGTTTACCAAAGCATCCATCATTTTGATCTCTTCCTGGTTTAATTTGGCCAGATCGTAAAGTTCAGACAAGGTGTAAACAGGGGGCTGGACAGCAGGTAAAACAAGCGCTCCAATGGCGGCTTGCGGCGGACGGTTCAACAGGCTGTTGAGGTTCGTCACTTCAGTCAGCTCCAGTTCATTCAAAAGCAAGATGTCATACTGGAGCTGGCCCGCTTGCGACTGGGCTTTGACAATATCAATTAAAGCGCCCTGATTTCCAGAATATGCCGTTTCGCCAACTTTACGAAGATGTTCAATCAGTTTGATATTTTCAGCCGCTACTTTTTGGGCGTTGCGGATATAAGATAGCTCATAAAAAGCGACCTTAACATTTGTGGCGGTATCCCTGATTGATTTGTCTAAACTCAGCCTGGCAACTTCAGAATCTTTGTCTACGATGTCACCGGCTTTCATCAGTTTGCCTGGATAGGGAATGGCCTGCGAAAGGCTGGCGTTCCAGTCTTGAGGGCCAAGACGGGTTTCAATGGGATTAGGAAAATAGGTGAACATCAATTGGGGGTCTGGCAACCCTGTCGCTATACGCCGGTTTTCAATGGTTGCCTTCCAGGCCTCCCTAGCTTCCACAATTTTGGTGTTTGATTGGAGGGCATAATCGATTAGTCGATTTAGTGTTACATTACTTTCAAGATTAGAAGCGGTTGGAACGGCCGCATTTTGGATCGTTTCTGAGGATGCTGATGGGCTGAACTGAAAAAATGAAAGCAACACCAATACAACCAGCGTTCTACAGCTAATTTTATTGGTGTAAAACCTGTATAGCTTGCTTATCATAGTGATTAAGTCTTCTCTGGACGCATTCAAAATAGTTGTAATCGATACCCTCATCTATGGCTCCTTTCGATTGCCAGTCCTCAGTACGCCTTGAAACGATAACATAAATTGACTATATGTCACAATGTGGCACTTTGTGTTTACGGTGAATCATGAACGTTTTGAAACTCTCCAACTATACACAGCGTACAATGTAAATGCGCATTAAATTCAAGAGATGCCTATTTTACAGGACTTCGCCAATAATTTATGCGCAAATATTTATGACGCTGTGTATAATATAGAATATGCCGTGCTTTTCATCCCATTTGCTTGAATACTTTTTATGAGATGGTAGCTATGAAAGCTTTCGATAAACTCAAGATGATAATCGTCATTTTAATGCTATCATTGGTCACAGTGATTCACCACTTGCCGATTACCGGTTTCTTTGGAACACACATCTTTCACCGTGAGCTCTTCTTTTTTCCTATCGTCCTGGCGGGTATTTGGTTCGGTCTGAAAGCGGCTCTTTTGACTTCTATTGCAGCCAGCATCTTGTATGCGCAGTTTTTCACGCATAGTATCGATCTCCACAGCACTTCAGCTGCGCTGGTGGTATTGCAGGTGCTGGGTTTCAATCTAATGGCTCTTCTCACCGGCTGGATGGTGGATCGCCAGCGACGCCAACGTCGTGAGCGTGATTTTCTAAATGAAACATTTGGAAAATACGTTTCCAAGCAGGTGCGCGACGAAATTCTGGCCGGACGGATATCCTTGAAAGGGGAAATAAAAGAGGTGACAGTACTTTTCGCCGACCTACGTGACTTCACAAGCTTGGTTGAAAACATTCCACCGCGTGAAATGGTTACCATCATTAATACCTATTTCGAGGCCATGTCGGCGGCCATTACCAAGCATAAGGGTTTGGTATTGCAGTTTATCGGCGATGAAATAGAAGCTGTTTTCGGAGCACCCATAGCGATGGACAATCATCAAGAGAATGCAATCAGCGCTGCCATAGAGATGCGCGAGCGATTGTCTCGGGTAAATTTGACGCTATCCAAACAAGGTTATCCGTCTCTCTGCCATGGTATCGGTTTGCATACAGGCAAGGTCGTGGCTGCCAATATCGGCAGTCCTCATCGGCTATCTTATGCCCTGGTCGGCGAGACGGTGAACATTGCCTCTCGGATTCAAGACCTTAACAAAGAGTTTGAAACGGACATATTGCTCAGTGATGCAGTCTATAAAGCGTTAGATCAAAAAATTACTATGCATCCTCTTAAACCTGTTTTCGTTAAAGGTATTCGCGATCCGCTTCAGCTTTATAGCATAGATAAACAGCATCATTTGAGTTTTTAATCGTGATGTTTCAATCCATGATCCGCTTTAAATTCGCGCCATTCATCACGGTCAATGTTACCGTCCTGATTCAAATCGATGGCATTAAAAACTTTTTGTTCTGCGTTTTCAAAATGAGCCGAAAACTCTTCCCAGTTCACAAGATCATCACCATTGGCGTCCATATCGCCGAAGTGGGCGTTGTAAGATTTGGGATCAGGCATATCGGTGCTGTGGTTCTTTTTGTGGCCTGAACACCCAGCGGTCAGTAAGGCCAGAACGATCAGTATATTGAGCAGGGAAAGTCGTATCACATATAACCTCTTTGTTCGGTTAGTTGCGTTGTATCTATTTGCTTTGAAGACAATAATAGCTATACACTAATTTCGTATGGATTTCAGTTTATTATGAAAAAGAAGGGAATCAATGTATGCTTGTGTTTTTCCAATTTTGACTTTCACATGCACTAGCTTTCCTGGAAAATCGCCAAACTTGCCGATGCAAATACAACCAGTACACTGCCGACATTGTGAACGATAGCTGCCATGATGGGTGTAAGCCAGCCCATACCACCAGCAACAACGGCAACGGCGTTGAACGCCAAACCAAAAACGATGTTGATTTTGATAATGCCTAACATCCGCCTTGAAAGTCGAATCAACCAGGGAAGCTTGGAGATGTTGTCGTGGGTCAAGGCAATGTCTGCGGTTTCCAGTGCCACATCGGTCCCGGCGGCACCCATGGCCACACCAACTTGAGATACAGCCAATGCCGGGGCATCGTTGACCCCATCGCCGATGAACATCACCGGAAGATGCCTGTCCTGGTATTTTTTGATGACATCGACTTTGTCCTGCGGTTTTAGCCGACCGTATACTTTTCTGATGCCAACCTTGTCGGCAACCCGTTGAACAGCCTTGTCATGATCTCCGGATAAAATGGCCGTCTCTCCAATCCCAAGCTGAGCAAACGCCTTGACCGTGGAATTTGCCATCGGTCGGACCTGATCTGTTACATTGAGCAACCCCACAGGTTGTTTGTCACGGTATACCACAAGGGGCGTAACCCCTCGTGAAATCGATATGTCTATGCACGTTTGCAGGTGCTGTGGAAAGGCTGTTGTGTTGTCGCCAACAGCGACGCTGCCGACTTCGACCAGGCTGCCATCGACCATCGCTCTCACGCCAAGTCCGATTTCATGGAAAGCGTTTTCTGCTCCCTTAACGACGATTTTGGCATAATGGGCTGCTTTCAAAATGGCTCTCGCCAAAGGATGGGTGCAATGCTGTTCTGCACTGGCGGCACAGGAAAGGACTTCTTCTTCATCGATCCCTTCCGTGCAGGCAATTTCTTCTACCCTTGGTTGACCCAACGTAAGCGTTCCCGTTTTATCAAACAACACAGCCTTTACTGCAGCCGCTCTTTCAAGGTACTGCCCGCCTTTGACCAGAATGCCCGCCCTGGCAGCCCGCCCCAATGCCGCAACCGTTGCCGTCGGAGCCGCTAAAATTAATGCACAGGGACACCCAACAATAAGAACCGCAACCGCACGGCTGATATCACCGGTAACAAACCATGCAATTGCGGCACAGATCAGGATGACAGGTGTAAACCAGGACGCATACCGATCAATCAATCGGACAGCTTCCGGGCGATGTAATTCAGCCTCGCTAACCAGCTTGATCACTTTTCCCAATGTCGTATCTTGACCGACCTTTGTTACGGACGCCGTAATCACACCATTATGATTCAATGTACCGGCCAAAATGTCGTCACCGATTTGCTTTTCGACTGGCAGGGGCTCACCGGTCATCGCCGATTCATCCACGGCGGAAACACCCGACAAGATACGGGCGTCTACCGGTATGCGATCGCCGGGTTTGATCAGGATTCGATCTCCAACAGACACATTGTCAATGGCCACAATTTTTTCTTCGCCGTCTGCAATCACAGTTGCCGTTTCCGGAGAAATGCGAACCAAAGATTTAATCGCCTTGCGAGCCGATTCGCTGGTGACCTGTTCAATCAATCCGCCCATGGTCATCACGAAGCTGACAACTGCGGCGGTTAGATATTCACCCTGTATGAGGCTGGCGATGATGGCCAGGCTGACCAATTCATCAACGTTTACCTCACGTTCGATAAGCCCTTTGACAGCCCCCCAGACTATCGGAGCGCCATTTATTCCAACGGATATAATGGCCAGAATGTTTCCTAAAAGGCTGGTCGTTTGGTTGCCATAATCAATGAGGAAGCTAAACAGTGCCAAAGATGCTGCTGCGAAAGCCAGGTAGAAATCTCTCAGTCTAAACAGTTCCTGATATACGCCCAGTTTGGAAAAACGCCCGATCATTGATTCAATCCTGTCAAATGTTAAGGTTACCGTGCAATTAAAGTGATAATAATCATTTTACTATGCGTTTACAGCCACCCCGGTTTCAAAGAGAATGATCTCATCCACCTGTGGCCTGATACCGATTTTTTGACCAATCGCGTGATTGTGATGGCTTGATACCAACGCAAGGACTTCCTCATCGCTTTGAAGCTGCAATGTGTAAAGAATATTAGCGCCCCTAAATCTCTTTCTGATCACTTTGGCTTTGAAGGGGCTACTGTCATCGTGGAGGACATCGTCCGGCCGAATCAGCACATCGGCGGGGCAGCCATTTCTGCATGGATAGGAAAAACGGCCTTTAAGGGTGCCAAGATTCGTCTGAACTTCGTCCGCTGAGGTGACTTGCCCTTGAATCAATACCCCTTCGCCGACAAAGTCCGCCACGTATTGGCTTTTGGGCCGGTGATAGAGGTTATAGGCTGTATCCCACTGTTCCAACGTCCCTTCCTTCATCACGCCAATGATATCCGCCATGGCAAAAGCTTCATGCTGATTGTGGGTGACGAGCAGGGCGCTGATGCCAATATTTTTGAGGATGTTGCGTACATCGATGCAAAGCCGTTCCCGCAATGCGACATCTAAATTCGAAAAGGGTTCGTCCAAAAGAAGCAATTGCGGGTTGGGTGCCAGTGACCTGGCCAAGGCAACGCGTTGCTGCTGGCCACCGGACAGTTCATGGGGGTATTTTTCAGCGTCGCCTGCCAGACCAACCAGTTCAAGCATATCGCCGACGCGCTCTTTCTGGTCTCTCGCCTTCAGGTTCCCGATTCCAAACGCAATGTTTTTTTCAATCGTTAAATGGGGAAAAAGGGCGTAGTCCTGAAAGACCATACCCAACCGCCTGTCTTCAGGGGGCACATGCCTGGATACGCTCGATACCAATGCCCCATCGATTCGGATTGTCCCCGATTGAACGTTCTCAAACCCGGCAACACAACGCAGCGCGGTGGTTTTCCCGCACCCGCTTTCCCCTAAAAGACAACCAATCTGTCCCGTTTGAAGATCAAGCGATAAATCGGTGATCACGCATTGTCCGTTAAAGGCCTTTGAAATTAAATCCATTTGTAATGCATTTGACATACAGATATTCTTGATAGCTTACAAAGCTGATCGCTCAGCTTTTTTGTTGAGCAGCATTAACGGAACGAGGCCAGCGGCGACCAAGGTGATGGATGGCAGTGCCGCACGCTGCCACTCGCCCTCCGATGTCAACTCGAATATCTTGACGGCAAGCGTATCCCACCCGAAGGGACGCGTCATCAGTGTGATGGGCATCTCTTTCATCACATCCACGAAAACCAGCATCGCAGCGATAAAGAGACCGTTTTTCAAGATGGGTATGTGGACGCGTTGGAGCAGTTTGATGCCGGTAACCCCCATGAGGGTAGCAGCTTCATCCATGTTTTTCGTTACACGAAGCATGCTGCTGGTGATGGTATTGAAACCTGCTGTCAAAAATCGCACCGTATAAGCAAACAATACTGCGATGATCGTTCCATTGAGCACCGAGGACAATTCGATGCCCAAAATATCCCTGAACATCCAGACCATCGGCTTGTCCGCCCAGCTGACGACAATCACGATGCCAACTGCCAAAACCGTTCCCGGCAGGGCATACCCCATCGTGGAAAGCTGAATGGTCCATTTTGTGAACGGATCGGTGTGTTGTCTTCGGATGTAGGCCAATAGCAGTCCAAGGCTGGTGATCAGCAATGCCGCCATTGAGGAAAATAACAAGCTTCTGAATAGCAATCCTACATATCGGCTGTCCACTTCAGCTGACATCGAGGTAATTGACCAGACCATCAATTGCAGGCAGGGAATTACAAAGGCGACCAAAAAGATGGACATCAAAGAAACACAGGCCGCCCATTTCTTCCAGCCTTTAAGCGAAAGTCGATTTTCCGCCAGGGACAATCTGCCAACCTGGTGAAACTGCATTTTGCTGCGCATGCGCTGTTCAACGATGATAATTAGGAAAACAAAAACAAGAAGCACCGATGAGAGTTGGGCGGCTGCTGAGACAGAAAAGAAACCAAACCAGGCCTTATATATGCCTGTAGTAAAGGTATCATAGTTAAATATGGAAACCGCGCCGAAATCGGCCAATGTTTCCATCAGAACCAGCATCAGTCCGCTGGCGATCCAGGGCCTGGCCATAGGCAGGGCAGCCTTGAAAAAGGCCTTCACTGGGTTATGACCAAGTGCCTGAGACACCTCCAGGATACTTTTGCCCTGCGTCTGGAAGGCGTTACGTGCCAGCAGGTAAACATAGGGAAACAGCGCTAAAGACATTACGATGATAACGCCCCCTGCCGAACGGATGCCGGGGAACCAGGTTGATGACAGACCAAGCTGCTCTCTCAGAAAGGTCTGAACTGGTCCGGAAAAATCCAACAGCCCGATAAAAACAAATGCAAGCACATAAGTCGGCACAGCCAGGGGAAGTACCAACGCCCAGTTCAAAAACGCTCTGCCGGGGAATTCACATACGGCTGTGAGCCAGGCCGAACCAACCCCGAGGAAAAAGGTGCCCACCAATACCCCGGCACATAAAACAAAGGTGTTTTTCAAGAGGTTTATCAACAGGGTGTCAACGATGTGCCGCCAGATTTCAGATTCTGGCTGCAGTACAGAAGAGACAATCACCAGCAAAGGCAATAGAACGCCACATGCCGCAATCACTGCAATCGTTTTGAGACTGATCAGCGCCCGCAGCTTATCCATCAAGGTGCTGCCTGAAGCGTATTGTATTTTATTGTCTGGAGCACAAACAGATAGGTTCATATTAATTTGTGAAGTTATCCACACCCTCATTTGCCAGGTTTAGAATCAGCAAATGAGGGTATGGCTGTTTATTGGAAATTAACTCATTCTTAATTATATCCAGAACGATCCATCAGTTGGATGGCTGCAGCCTGATTTTCACCGGCATTGGCCAGATTGATTTCGTTCTGCTTGAACGATCCCCATGAGGCGACAGCCGGGTTGATGGGAACATTGGGGTTGACCGGATATTCCATATTAGTATCAGCAAAGATTTGCTGGGCGCTTTCCGTTGACAGCCATTCCAAGAAGGTAATTGCCTGAGCTTTGTTTTTAGACGCGGCCACGACCCCTGCTCCGGATACATTCACATGAACGCCTCCCGTTGACTGATTCGGCCAGTAGAGCGCAATTGGGATGGTCGGATCTTTCTTGGCGAGACGGCCATAATAATAGGTGTTCACGATCCCCACATCACCCTGACCGGCGATGATGGCTTCCATCGTTTTGGTGTCATTGGAAAAAGGTGGTGCTGCAAGGTTATCTACCCAGCCTTCGACAACTTCGCTTGTCTTTGTTTCACCATGCTCTTTCATCAACATGGCAACAAGGGACTGATTATATACCTTTTTCGAAGTCCTGAGGACCAATCGACCTTTCCAATCCGAATTGGCCAGGTCTTCATAAGTGGTCAATTCGCCGGGTTGCACTCTCTCTGTGCTGTAAACGATTGTCCTGGCACGCAATGACAGGCCAAACCACCGATTTTCAGGGTCTCGCAGATGGGTTGGAATATTGGCAGCTAACACTTCCGAATATACAGGATGAAGCACACCTTCTTTAGCTGCATGCCACAGGTTGCCTGCATCAACAGTGATCAACAGATCTGCCGGTGTGTTATCCCCTTCGGCCTTCATACGCTGGAGCAAGACTGGCGCTTTGTCGGTAATGTATTTGATTTTCACACCCGTTTCTTTTGTGTAGCGATCAAAAACAGGTTTGATTAAGTGTTCTTTACGGGCTGAATAGACAACGAGTTCCTCAGCGAAAGCCACTCCAACAGATGAAATGATTCCGAAAAGAAACAGAAAGGAGATTGTAGTGCGGGTCAATTTGTTCATTTTAGCAGGAGCCCCTTGAAAATTATAATAATTTATACAATGTGTTATAGCCGATCCATTTGAAATGGCTCAAAACTTTAAAAGTTTGATACTTCAAACATAGTAGAGTGTCAACGACTTTTATTGATGGCTAAAATTTTTTTTGACACTTTGAGAAAAATATGTGATCTGTTATAGAAAAAACAACGTATAATGCTATCTGAAAAAGGCGAACACATGAAAGGATTGTCAGAAAATTTAGAAGATTACCTTGAAACCATCCTGATTCTTCAGAATGAAAATACTGTGGCAAGAGTAAAAGACATTGCCGAAAAGCTGGGTGTACTCAGCGGAACCGTTACCACCGCATTAAGATCCCTATCTGAAAAAAGCTTGATTAACTATAAGCCGTATAGCTTTATCACGCTGACAAAAAAGGGGAAAACAATAGCCAATGAAATTTTGAGACGACATATTGTCGTAAAAAATTTTCTGCAAAGTGTCCTACTGTTAGATGAAAGCAAAGCGGAAGAAAATGCATGTCGTATGGAACATGCGATGGATAAGGATGCGATCAACAGGCTTGTACAATTTATAGATTATATTAACCAATGCCCCCGAACTGGTGAGGACTGGATTGAAAACTTCAACATTTTTTTTGCGCAAAATAAAATTGCTGAAGCGAATTGCCCGGAATGTTTAGATAATTGCTTGAAACGATACAAAAATAGATCGGCCCACAAGGCTTCATAGCTTTCTCCCATTATAAAAAAATATATCATGATGGTTTCTGCTTCCAAGCTAAGCGTATATAAGGTCACAGGAGTCGAGGCTCTTTAAGTGAGCCTATAACCAAGGATGTTTCACCAGGTAACTGCCACATTCAAAATAACCTGATTAAACCTTTTCTCTTGATTTTGGTTATCCCCAAAAATAAACACTTGCCTTCTTCCCTATAATTTCTAATTCAAAAAATTCACTGCAAGCACAATTCGCAACACCATAGCAGACGTGCAGCGGCAATAAATGTTCTTCCCTGGGATGGCAATACCTGGCTGAAGGCGCATTTTCCCAGTTTTCTAATCGAAAGGATCTTTCATCCTCTTCAATATTCGGGTTCGAACAAGTGTCATTCAACCAGCGGGTGAATGCCTTATTACTCATTTCCATCTCGGCTGTTTTGGGAGCAAAAAAGGCTTTCATGTTGTGGAAAGAAAATCCGGAGCCTATTACAAGTAAGTTGTCACACGTCAAGCTCGATAACGCTTTGCCAATATTGATGTGTTCTCCCGGTTTTAAATGATTCACTAACGACAATTGAATGCAAGGTACATCAGCCTTTGGGTACATGATTTTCAACGGAACAAACATACCATGATCGAAACCCCTTTTATCATCAAGGGTAGATTTGATACCCTTTTCGCCAAAAACCGAAAAAACAGTTTGCGCAAGGTCGGGTGCCCCAGATGCAGGATACTGAATTTCATAGGCTTGCTCTGGAAACCCATAATAATCATAGACTAAGGGGGGATTTGCGGCTTGCGTAATAGTCGGCATCGCTTCCTCCCAGTGGGCACTTATGAGAATGATAGCAGATGGTTTTGAAATTGTAGCAGCAATCATTTTCAAATTATCGACCATCTCCTTATGCCCAGAATCTCCAAGCAAGGGCATTGGTCCGACTCCATGGGAAAGATACAAAACTGTGGGGTGTGACTTTTTTTCACTTTTGCCCATGATACTTTCTCTTTGCTATCTATTTTCGTTATTGCCAAATGAATCTGTTGCTTTTTGGGCAAGGTTCAATGCCATATTTCGTAGATTTGCCACATCTTCAAGGCCATCAAGGTAACGTTGCGGAATACCCGACAGGCCCACTTGAGCTCCAGTCAAAGCCCCGGTTAAAATGGCTCTCGCCTGATTTTGGCCGCCGCCGTTGATCGCATGGAGTACAGCTGATTCAAAATCATTATGAAATCTTGAGGATAAATAGTAAGCTGCTGGAAGCATGTGATATATTGCGCACGGCATCCCGTAACCAATACGGTATTTGGTTTGGCCTCCCCCTGAAGACGTGCGGCGATGTTAGGCGTCTCTCCAATGGCTAATCTTTCGCGTGTTGAGCCTTCGCCCACTTCTCCGGAATACCATTATCGATCAGCATAATCGTCCTCTTTTGCCACCATAGATAAAGGTAGCCGAGAAACAATGGGAGCACCAATAAACCTTCTACTTGCCCTACGTTCATTTTAACCACCACCTTCGTCAAAATCGATTCTGTCATGATGGATCGATTTTTCTAATAATTCTGGTTTAGTTGACGACCGCTAACAATGCAGTATCCATATCTGCGAATACAGTTTCCCACATTGTTGACCCCATTTACGGCTTTCAACCCATCTTCAATTTTTGCCGCACACGAGGCGCAGTCAAGATCTTTTACTCTATATTTTTCTGTCTGTAGTTTCGCCATTATGTTCATATTTCAAGTGTGTTAGGGCTCTTTCGTATGTTCCATTCCTAAATTTAATAATTCTCTGATGTGTTCATCTTCCAGGCTGTAATATATGATCTTTCCATCCCTTCTGGCTTTTACAATTCGTGACTGCTTTAAATTCTTTAATTGATGAGAGACCGCTGGCTGTTTCATCTTTAGCAGTGCACAAAGGTCACAGACACACATTTCGGATTCACTCAATGCCCATAAGATCCCAAGCCTGGTACTGTCCCCAAAAAGCTTGAACAGATCTGAGAGTTTATAGAGGGCTACGGGATCAGGCATTTTTTGTCTTACTGACTTTACGATTTCACCATGAATTCCCTTTGTCGTGCATGTTTCAACTGCTGTGAGCTTTGTTT
>JASFFF010000016.1:0-18724 GCA_050124445.1 Desulfosarcina sp. | reverse complement strand
TGACGTTTTAGATTAAACTTATATCTTGGTCATCATGATTGTGGGGTGTCCGGCCATTGTGCCGGATCGGTCTTGGCCGTGCAAAGGACGCTTTGCAATACGGCAGTCGCCGGCAGTCAAGACCGGGATTTTCACTTTTTTTTAAGGAGGCTGCAGAAAATGGCTAACGGTGTTGTAAAATGGTTCAGTGACAAAAAAGGATTTGGTTTCATCGAGCAGGAAGAAGGTCAGGGCGATATATTCGTCCATTTTTCTTCCATTCAGGCCGAGGGGTTCAAGACCCTTTCAGAGGGAGACCGGGTAACCTTCGACGTGGAGCAAACCGACCGTGGCCCCGCTGCCGCCAACGTAGTACGCGTCTAACTTCAAATAGCCCAAACGAAAAACGGCATCCTTGGAATACAGGATGCCGTTTTTTTTATAAACGCAGCTACACCACACCTTGGTCCAGCATGGCATCCACCACCTTGACGAAGCCGGCAATGTTGGCGCCGTTCATGTAGTTGCCCGACGTGCCGTATTGCTCGGCCGCATCCAGGCAGGTCTGGTGAATACTCTTCATGATCATCTTCAACCGGTTGTCGACCTCTTCTCGGGTCCAGGACAGGCGCATGGAGTTTTGGGTCATCTCCAGTCCCGATACCGACACACCGCCGGCATTGGCTGCCTTCCCCGGACCGTATAGCAGCTTATGTTCGATAAACAGGTCGATGCCCTCGGGTACGGTAGGCATGTTGGCGCCTTCACTGATGACGTACACACCGTTATCGATCAGGTGCCGGGCATCCTTGGCGTTGATTTCGTTTTGGGTGGCCGACGGGAATGCGCAGTCGGCCTTGTGGTTCCACAGCGGGTTGAAGTCCTGGTCCGGATCCACCTCTGCGTAGACTGCTGAAGGGTACTTCTCGGCGTATTCTTTGACCCGGCCCCGGCGGATATTTTTCAGATTCATCAGATAGGCCAGTTTGTCCCGGTCGATCCCGGCTTCATCAAAGATATAACCCGATGAGTCGGAGCAGGTGACCGGCTTGCCGCCCAGATCCAACAGCTTCTCGATGGTATACTGGGCCACATTGCCCGATCCGGAAACAAGGCAGGTCTTGCCCTCCAAAGTTTGGTCGCGCGTGGCCAGCATCTCGGCAGCAAAGTAGACCGAGCCGTAGCCCGTGGCTTCGGGACGGATCAGGCTGCCGCCCCAATTGAGGCTCTTGCCGGTAAGCACGCCGGTGAATTCGTTGCGCAGCTTCTTGTACATGCCGAACAGAAAGCCGATCTCGCGCGCCCCCACGCCGATGTCGCCGGCGGGCACATCGGTATCCGGGCCGATGTGGCGGAACAGCTCGCCCATGAAGCTTTGGCAAAACCGCATCACCTCCAGGTCGCTCTTACCCTTGGGATCAAAGTCGCTGCCGCCCTTGCCACCCCCCATGGGCAGGGTCGTCAGGGCGTTCTTGAACACCTGCTCGAAAGCCAGAAACTTGAGAATCCCCAAGTTCACCGAAGGATGGAATCGAAGTCCGCCTTTGTATGGACCAATGGCGCTGTTCATCTCGATTCGATAGCCACGGTTAACCTGCACGTCACCCTGGTCGTCGACCCAAGGCACCCGGAACAGGATGACCCGCTCGGGCTCGACCAGGCGCTCTAAAATCTTTGCCGCCCGATACTCGGGGTTGCGGTCCATCACCGGTTTGATGGAGGCCATCACCTCCATGACCGCCTGGTGGAACTCCCGCTGTTCGGGATCCTTGTCCTTTACCAGTTGAAGAATGTCCGACATTTTTGTTACCTCCCTTTGATAATCGATGAATTATCGCCTGTTGCTAAAAGGCGCCTCCCGACTCCACCGGTTTTTCAATTTTAAAGTGATCCAGGTGTCCAGTAACATACTAAGCAGGTAAAATTGAGGTCCGCCAATTTTCTCACAATTTTCACCCTCCGACTCGTGCAAAGCTCAGGTATTTTAGGTAGACGGGCATCACTTGCGTGCCACGATCACGCTTTGTGATCGCCGCCCGTCAACCTTGAGCATGACCGGGCTATCGAGCCGTACATGGGCGACAAAGTTGCCATCCATGGCGCGGGGCAAGGCGGTCAGCCAGTCCCAGTCCAACCTGCCGCCGGAAGCAGCGGCAACCGTGATGTAGTTGATTCCCAAGGTAGTGATGTTGTGAAAAAAATGCGACCCCTGGGACGGTTCAGCCACGAGCTGCTCAGACTCGGTTTCAACCATGGCGCCCACCCCCGAGATATCGGCCCATCCAACCGGAATTCCCAGCCACCGATCGGCCGAGCCCCAGCGCCCTGGACCGATGAGCAGGTATTTGCGATTCTCCTTGACCAGCAATGCGTTGCGTTTGGCAATCTCCTGAGCCATAAGCGTGGTCTTACCCGGATCGAAAACGTCCGGTTTTACAAATACAATATCCGCCATATCCCGATTGACGGCATTGCCTAAAGCGTTACCGGAGTAGCAAAATGCGGTTTCGATCTCCTCTGCGCCGATGGTGACCTGCTCTAGCTCGGCGCGGGCCGTCATGGGCCGCAACTGGAGAAAGGCAAATTGCGGCGGCACCTCATCTGTTCGGCTGAGATTGACTGAAAATTCCATTTCCACCGGGCAGCCCATCCCTTTGGTTCCCAAGGCAAGCATATCCTTTAAAATGGCGGCCAGGGGAAATTCCCGATATTTGAGCATGTGGGCGAATGTCAGCACCTTCAACCCGGGGATATGAACCGTATCTCGAATGCGGTGCTCATCGGGCACATAGGTGCTGGCGAGCAATTGCACGGGCAGTTCGTTTTCCGCGTCAGCCACCTCACGGTGCCATAAATTGGCCCCATCGTTGGTTTCTAAATAATGGCAGGATTTTTCCATCTTAAGCGCATAGAAATGTCGCTGGGCGTTTTCGAGGATATCATCCACGGTTGATCGCTGCGGCAACAATTGGGGGTGGGCCGGCGAGAATCGCAGTGTTTTCTCTCCTTCAACCACCGTTTTTCCCAACCCCATGGCAATGGTAACAATCCCCTCCTCGGGTTTCATGCGAGCAAAGGGGTAGTAATTATGGGATTGGGCGACACCGGAAATCGCCGGATAGAAACTGCCGTTATGTTGCGCCCCAACCAGTTTCTGAATGATCACGGCCATCTGCTCCTCTTCTGTTCGGTGCCCCACCCGTTTGGAGAAGGCCTTGGGCCCCTTGTAGTACGTCGAGGCGTACACCAGCTTGATGGCATGGATCAGATGATTGAGACGCTGTTGCAGATCCGGGCAGTCGTTGGTGATCATATAGGTGCGGTATAAACCGGCGTAGGCGCGAAATTGGGCGTCTTCCAACAGACTGGAAGATCGAACGGCCAGTGGGTAGGTTACCTGGGCCAAATAATCATGCAGTTTCTCTTCAATCCACCCGGGAAATCGGCCGGCGGTGAACCGGGCGGCTATCTCCTCATCCGGCAGGTCTGCTTTTGACAGGTAGCGCAGCTGGTTGTCCTCAACGAAAGATTCAAATCCGTCGGTGGTGAGCGCCAGCGTTTGGGGGACCAATATTTCTATGCCGTTGTGAGCCGCACATAAATCCGGATTCTGGCGCAGCAAGGAGGCAACGAAGGCCAGTCCGCGCGCTTTCCCCCCCAACGAGCCTTTACCGATTTTGAAAAACTCGGTGTCGAAATCGGCATCGCTTGGATCAAAATCGGCGACGATCCCTTTCTGCCGCCGCTTGCGCCGATCGGCAATCATTTGGATCAAATGACGGCGGTGACTGTCTACATCGGAGAAATCATCATCGCTGATGGGCCGGATATCCGCGGCCAAAACCGTCTCGGTGCGTGCAAACAACCAGCGCGAAAAATCGTTGCGGGCGCAATGATACCTGAAGGACGCGTCCGGAATGTTGATCAGGTGCCGCTCCAGGGCCTTTAAGTTGGAGGCACGGCCGATTTCCGTTGCGTCGGGCAACCGAAAGACGAAATCCCCGAATCCCAGGTGCTCTTTAAAGAACCGCCGCACATCCTGGTGCAGGGTGTCTGAATTCTTGTCCACGAAGGCAGCGGGAATCGTGAGCGCTTTGTGGGCATTGGCCGGTTCCGAACTGGTGAGCAACAAAGGGATATCGAATCGCCGTGCCTGTACATGCTTGAGAAAATCCAGTCCGGCAGTGTCGTCTAGAATGCCGTTGCGGGGAAACCGGACATCCGAAATCACACCCAGCACATTGGCCTCGAACCGTTCGTAAGTGGCCATGGCCTCTTCGTAGTCTCCAGCCACCAGGATCTTGGGCCGCGCCCGCATGGTCAACAGCCGGTGTTCCTCGTTGAGGGTTCCTTCCATCACCGCCTGTGTCTGGCCGACCAATTCCTGATAGAGGATCGGCAGCATGGATGACAAGTAGTAGGGCGTGTCCTCTACAAAAAGGATCACCCGTATGCCGGCCGTTTGGGTGTCTTTTTCAACATTCATCCGGTCTTCGGCACCCTTTATCAACGCCACGAGAATATCCGTGTTGCCGGACCAAATAAAAGTGCGGTCGATGCCCGGGGCAATGTCCGGTTTTTTGATTTCAGGTGAGGGAATCGTATCGTGAGAAAGAAGAATGACCGGCAGGTCCGGTACCTGCAGCTTGATTTTGTGACCCAGTGCGGCCGCATCCATGTCCGAGAGTCGCGGCATGGTAATCACCATGTCGAAGGTTTTTTCTCCGAGGGCGGCAAGGGCTTTTTCGGCTGATGAGACCCAGGTCAGGCGAGGTGGATGACTGAGGTTGAGACCCCGGTATTCATTGATGATGCGTTCTGAGAGCCGGCAGTCCGCTTCCATAATCCAGGCATCGTAGGGTGTCGAAACGAGCATGATATGACGAACCTTGCGGGCCATTAACTCGTGAAAAAGCTTGAACCGGGAATCGGATTCGCTGAAAAATGGTTTGGTGTTCAATGCCATGGGTCAGTAATCTTCCCCGTGTTGAGATGCGCCTTGGGCAACAGCCAACCGGCACCGGTTACGGTATTTCAGGAAAAGCCGCCTATATTCAAGGTGCTTACGGATGTCAAGCACATTATGGTCAGCATCACAAGTGACCGTCTACAGACGCCGGTGGGAACGACGGATGAGATTCGCCACATACTGCTCCTTATCATAACGGATATCACGTTAAAAGCAACCGGCTGGGGCCAGGATCGACTGGATAACGGCAATGGTCTCCGATTGGGTGGTCTGGTGAGCGGACGGTGCCCAGCGGTCGAAGCGGTGTCTGGACAACATCACCCCGAACTTGCACCTAAGTGGAGCGTTTCCCATTTTGCAGTTCTTGGAATGCAAAAGAATGCATGCTACTTACGCGCTATTCAGTCGCCAAAATGGAAAAGCCGTTGGGATTGACGATCCTACCGCATCTACGGCGTCAGATGCCTTCCCGCATAGGCGACGATAGCGGAAAGTCATCTTCCTTGTATCTGCGGCAGGCTCGACAATCGCTTAACTTAGGTTGCAATAAGAACGAATTTGGTTAATTATGAACGCGATGCGCTAAAGTACCGGCGACCCTTGTGCTACGCCAACCGTGCTAACCCGAACATTGCATGAACGCGTTTCAACAATTGTCCAAAATGAAAGAAATTTCAAAGGAATTCTGTCTATTTTTTATGGGTTGTCTTCAAAAAGGGTGCTTGGCATCCGGTCACAACCGCACCCATTAATGCACTGACGTGCGTTTGCCTTTCCGCCCGTTGGCCGGAAACACAAGCCACCCGCTTGGCGGGTGGTCGTTGACTCGCTCGCTAACGCGCTGCCCCGATGAGCGGGACCTCCGCTTCGCTTCGACAAGCGACGGGGAATGCGCTCGCTGTTGCGGTTATATGAGCTCAGAGAGGAGGCACATATGAAGTCCTTGAGATGGATCGGCAGCATCATCCTATGCCTGTGGATTGCCGGCCCCGTATGGGCCGTCGATGAAGCCCGCCAGGCCTACGACAAGATGGTCGAAGAAGCCACCCAGGAAGCCGACGAATACGTTCAGGAAAAACAGGAGAAGATGCAGGAGGCCAAGGAAAAGGACCGCATAAAAAAGGACAAGGAACTCCAGCAAAAGATCCAGACCGAACGGGAGGCGATCCTGGCGCAAATGGAAAAGGTGCGTCAACGGGGCTTGAGCACTACCTTCACCCAGGGCATGAAGGACAACCTGCTGCAGCGCTGGCAGGAGCAGCTCGACTACCTGGAAAGCAACCCGGAGGCCTATTTCGCACAGAAACAATAGCCTGCAGGATTCGACTTTCGAATTTTGGAACAATCGTGGCGAGGTCCACCTGATGGCCGCTACCGAAGCGGCTTGCGGCTCTCTCGTCGATGAATTGTTTTGTAGGACGCTATTGCCTGCCAGAGCTTTCCGATAAGCTCTCCTTGCTAAACCCAAAACGCAGCAAAGAGAAAATAATGAGAATTCCATTGCTATACCTGGCCCTCTGCTCAATGTTCATCCTGATCGCCTGCGGCGAGAAAGCAGAAACCGAGGCACCCGCCTCACCGCCCCCAACAGTTACCGTAATTGAAACCAAGGCCCAAGACGTCCCCTTGCACCTGGAATTTGTCGGACAAACCAGCGGGCTGAAAGACATTGACATCCGTGCCCGTGTGGAAGGTTTTCTGGAGGGGCTGCATTTTCAAGAGGGTGCCGAGATTAAAAAGGGCGACCTGCTCTATACCTTGGAGAGTCAACCGTTCCAAGAGAAGGTGGCCACACGCATGAGCAATGTGGCCGAAGCAGAAACCGTACTGGCCAAAACCAAGGGCGATTTGGACCGCATTGAACCATTGGCCAAGATCAATGCGGTCAGCCAGAGCGACCTGGACGCGGCCAAAGCTGCCTATGACGCCGCCAGCGCCTCTCTTCAGGCGGCCCAGGCCAATCTGCGGGCTGCCCGGATCGAATTGGGCTACACCCAAATTTACTCGCCCATTGACGGTATCATCGGCAAAACCCAGGCCAAGGTCGGCGACTTTGTCGGCCGGGAACCCAACCCGGTGATCCTGAACACCGTTTCCCAGGTGGACACCATCCTGGTGACTTTTTTCATAACCGAGACCCAGTACCTGGAGATCGCCCGTTATCTTGCCAAAGCTGACCCGCAAGGCGATGACCAGAAAGAGCCCAACCTGGAGCTGATCCTGATCGACGGGTCGGTGTATGCCCATAAGGGCAGGCCCGATTTCGTCGACCGTGAAGTGGACACCACCACCGGGGCCATGCTGGTCCAAGCCTCCTTTGACAACCCGGAGAAACTGCTGCGCCCGGGCCAATTCGTGCGCGTGCGGGTCAAAGCGCGCGTCGTCAAGGACGGTATCCTGATCCCCCAGCGTTGCGTGATGGAGCTTCAAGGGCTGTACAACGTCTACGTGGTCGGCACGGACAATACCGCCGAGACTCGAGAGATCACCGTCGGTCCCAAAGTCGGTTCCGACTGGCTGATCGTCGAAGGTCTCGAGCCGGGCGAGAAAGTTGTCTACGAGGGTCTGCAGAAAGTCAGGGACGGGGCCGCCGTCAAGCCTACCGCTGCTCAATTAAATCCAACCGGCCAGCAGAAAAAGTGATCAACCATGGGTGATTTTTTTGTCAGAAGGCCCATCGTGGCCATGGTCATCGCCATATTTATGGTCATCGTCGGGGCGGTATTTCTCACCGGACTGCCCACCGAGCAGTACCCCAACATCACGCCTCCCATCGTCGAGGTGCGGGCAACCTACACCGGGGCCAATGCGGTCAGTGTGGAGCAGTCCGTGGCCACCCCGCTGGAGCAGCAGATCAACGGCGTGGACAACATGATCTACATGAAATCCATCAACGCCAACGACGGCACCATGACCATCCAGGTCTCCTTTGACGTGGGCACCGATCCGGACATGAACACGGTCTTCACTCAGAACCGGGTGGCTGCTGCCACGGCCAAGCTGCCGGAAGAGGTCAAGCGCCTGGGCGTGACCACCGAGAAATCCATGCCCAACATCCTCATGCTGATCGCCCTTACCGCTGACGACCCGCGTTTCGACCAGCAGTTTCTGGGCAACTACTCGCTGATCAACATCAAGGACATCCTGGCACGCATCAAGGGCATCGGCCGGGTAAACGTACTCGGCGCCAGCGACTACTCCATGCGCATCTGGATCAAACCCGACCGCCTGGCCCATCTGGGCATCAGTGTGCCCGAGATCATGGACGCCATCCGGGCCCAGAGCGTGGTGGTGCCCGGCGGCAAGTTCGGCGCCGAACCGGCCCCCCCGGGTACCGAGTTCACCTATACCGTTCGTCTGCCCGACCGCCTGCAAAATGCCGAGGAATTTGGCGAGATCGTCGTCCGTACGGCCGCGAACGGCTCCCAGGTCAAGCTCAAGCACATTGCCCGGGTGGAGTTGGGGGTGGAGACCTACAACGCCTTTACGCGCATGAACGACAAACCCTGCGCCATGATCGCCCTGTACCAGGCCCCCGGCTCCAATGCCGTGGCCCTGGCCGACCAGGTCAGGCAAACCATGGCCGAATTGTCGGGCAATTTCCCCAAGGGCATGCGTTACGACATCTCCCTGGACACCACGTTGGCCATCACCGCCGGCATCGATGAAATCATCGAGACCCTGTTTATCGCCCTGGCCCTGGTGGTGCTGGTGGTGTTCGTCTTCATTCAGGACTGGCGGGCAACGTTGATTCCCACCATCGCCATCCCGGTGTCCCTGCTGGCCACCTTCATCGCCTTTCCCATGATCGGTTTCACCATCAACGTCCTCTCCCTTTTGGGCCTGGTGCTGGCCATCGGCATCGTGGTGGACGACGCCATCGTGGTGGTCGAGGCGGTTCAGGTCAAGATCGAAGAGGGCATGACGCCCAAGGAGGCAACCAAGGCGGCCATGAAAGAGGTGACTGCGCCGGTCATTGCCACCACGTTGGTGATGGTGGCGATCTTCATCCCGGTGGCCGTCATGGGCGGCATTACCGGCCGTCTTTACCAACAGTTCGCCATCACCGTGGCCGTTTCGGTGGTCTTCTCTTCGATCAACGCCCTGACCCTCAGCCCGGCCCTGTGCGGCATCCTGCTGCGCAAACAAGCGCCCATGCGTGGCCCCCTGGGGGCTTTTTTCCGATTGTTCAATTCGGTGTTCGACAAGACCAATCAGGCCTACACCGGTTTTACCCGCATCGTCACGCGTAGAATCGCCATGGGCCTTGTCTTTATCACCCTTTTGACGGGGGGATTGGTCTTCTTGGGCAAACTCGTGCCGGGTGGCTTTATGCCCAGCGAGGACATGGGCTACCTGATGGTCAACCTGCAGCTGCCCGACGCTGCCTCCATGCAGCGCGCCGATGCAGTCACCAAAACGGTCGAAAAAATCATCCAGAGACAGTCGGAGGTCGAATACATCACCGCCGTGGCCGGCTTCAGCCTGCTCTCCAACAGCTATTCACCCAATGCCGGCTTCATCTTCGTGTCCTTGAAACCCTGGGATCAACGCGAGAAAACCGCCAACGAGGTGGTGGCGGCCCTCAACCGCGAGTTTTTCACGGCCATCAACCAGGCCCAGGTGTTCGCCTTCGGGCCGCCGGCCATTCCCGGCCTGGGCAGCGGTTCCGGTTTCACCATGCTGATTCAGGACCGGGCCGGCAACACCCCCGAATACCTGGCCGAGCAGACCACCCGTTTCGTCCAGACGGCCCAGCAGCGCGCGGAAATCGGCTCCGTGGTGACCACCTTCAGGCCCAGTGTGCCCCAGCGCTACATGGAGATCAACCGCGACAAGGTGCTCAAAGCCGGTGTGGCCCTCAACGACATTTACACCACCGTGGGCGCCTTTTTGGGCGGCTCTTATGTCAACGACTTCAACCGCTTCGGCCGTTTGTACAAAGCCTACATCCAGGCCGAACCGGAATACCGCCTCAGCGAGGACCGCATCAACCTGTTTTTCGTCAAGAACAAGAACGGTGACCGGGTGCCTTTAAGTGCCTTTGTGACCATCAAGGAGGTGGCCGGTCCCGATTTTACCAACCGTTTCAACCTGTATCGCGCCATCGAACTGACCGGCGGCCCTGCCCCCGGGTATACCTCCGCCCAGGCCCTGGATGCCCTCGAAACCGTAGCCAGAGAAAGCCTGCCGGCGGACATGGGCTACGCCTGGAGCAACATGTCCTTTCAGGAAAAACAGGCCTCGGGTACGGCTGGCATTGTGTTTGCCTTTTCGCTGCTGTTCGTGTTCCTGATCCTGGCCGCCCAGTACGAGAGCTGGTCGCTGCCCATGAGCATTCTGCTCGGTACGCCCTTTGCCATCTTCGGCGCCTTTCTGGCACTCTACCTGGCCCGCATGACCAGCCCCAGCTACGAGCTGAATATCTTTGCCCAGATTGCCCTGGTCATGCTCATCGGCATGGCGGCCAAAAATGCCATCCTGATCGTCGAGTTCGCCAACTTGGAGTTCAATCAGGGACTGTCCCTGTTCGATGCCGCCGTGAAGGCGGCCAACCTGCGCTTCCGGCCCATACTGATGACCGCCTTTTCCTTCATTCTGGGCGTGCTGCCCCTAGTGGTGGCCACCGGCGCCGGTGCCGAGGCCCGGGTCGTCATGGGGGTGGCCCTTTTGGGCGGCATGGCCCTGGCCACGATTCTGGGGGTTTTTTTCTACCCCATGCTGTTCGTATTTATCGGCAAGCTTGCCGGCTATGAGAAAAAGAGAGAACGCCTCAAGGAAACTGAAACCCTAATTGAGCGTAAACAAAATGGGAAAAGCCTGTAAAAGAGCAATTGGCGATCGTTTGGTAAAAATCCAATTGATATTTATATCGTGGCGATATGTGGATTCAGAATCTTGTCATTGTGCCCATGTTGTTTACCCTGCGGGAAAGCCGGAGCACTCCAGATCCGGCGTTGTCAGGGGTTCGCAGTAGACGATTACGGCTTCACCCCCGCCGCCTTGGCTCTGAAGCGCTCCAGCTTTCGCTCGATTAGGGTGAAACCTAAAGGTTTGCCTCCCACGCGTGGGATTGAAGGCAAACCCACACATGGTAGTCTTAAAAGAAAATGATCACAAGATACAGGTGGCAAGCAAGATGAATTCTCATCCAAAAGCATTCAGGCGGTGGCTTGAATTGGCGATGACGTTGCTCCTTCTCACCGGCTGTGCGGTGGGTCCCGATTTCACAGAGCCGGTGGTGAAAACACCTACGGCCTATCGCACGCCGGTGATGCCCGGCGAGGCCATCAGCGATTTGAAGTGGTGGGAGCTGTTCGACGATCCAATGCTGTTTTCGCTGGTTACCACGGCCCTGGAAAACAATCGCGACGTGCAGATCGCCATCAGCCGAATCGAGCAGGCACGGGCCACGGTGGGATTTACCCGCGCCGACCAGTTTCCGAGCGTTGATGTGGATGCCGGCGCACGGGGGGGCAATGTCAACGGCGGCGCCCGCGCACCGGACACCCAATCCACCTATTATCTGGCCGCACCATTGAACTGGGAGATTGATTTTTGGGGCAAATTCAAACGCAGCACCGAAGCGGCACGGGCCCAGCTGTTGGCCTCCGAATTCGGCCTCAAAGCCGTCCAATTGGCCCTGATTTCCGATGTCGTCACCACCTATTACCAATTGCTGGATTTTCGCCAGCGGCTGACCATCTCCCAGTCCACCCTCCAATCGCGTCTGGAGAGCCTGAATATCATCCAGCAGCGCTTCGACAAGGGTATTATTGCCGAGCTCGATGTCAACCAGGCCCAGATCCAGAAAGAGATCGCCGCTGCAGCCATCCCCCAGTTCCAACGGTCGATTGGCAAAACCGAAAACGGGCTCAGTGTGCTGCTGGGTCGACTGCCCGATGCCTATAAGACGAGAAGGACCCTGCAAGATCAACCGAATCTGCCGGATATTCCGGTGGGGCTGCCGGCGGACATCCTGGAACGTCGCCCCGATATTGCTCAGGCCAAATTCCTGCTCAAAGCCCAGACCGAGGCCATCGGCGTGGCCGAAGCGCTGCGCCTGCCGGCCATATCCCTTACAGGGACCTTGGGTGTTGCCAGCACGGATTTGGGATCCATTACCACGGAGGGGGGCGTCTGGTCGGTGGGTGGCCAGCTGCTGGGACCGGTTATCGACTTCGGCAAGAACAAACGGCGGGTGGAAATCGAAACGCAGAAGGCCCGACAGGCCCTTTTCCAATACGAGAACACGGTGCTGACCGCCTTTCGCGAAGTCGAAGACGCCCTGGCTGAAATCGCTACCTACCGCAGCGAACTGGCGGCCATCGAACGCCAGCAGAAAGCCGCCCAAAATGCCAATATGCTCTCCAAAGAGCGTTATGACAAAGGAGTCAGCAGCTACCTGGAGGTGCTGGATACCGAGCGGACCTTGTTTAACGCCGAATTGCGGTTGTCTGAACTTCAGCAATTGTACCGCAACGCCTACGTGAATCTGTACAAGGCCCTGGGCGGCGGTTGGACAACCAAAACGGAGAGGGAGGCTGTCACACCTGCGCAACGGCCGTTGAAGTACACCACACAAATCATTTCACCACCCGAGGGAACCGCCAGATAACGGTTGTGTCAACGAGGCCTGGCACGTTGCCGGGCAGCGCAGGCCGAACCTGAAACGGCCTTCACATGCGCCGCATCCTTGTGGATCGCACTTGTGAAAGCCGTTTTGCAGTCACCCATTAAACCGGAAACCGTCTCCCATCAAATGGCCTTAATCTGCCCCTGGTGGCAAACGCGTCGGTTTCTATTCACCGGGCACATCAGGCACTTCAAAGCCCCACCATCCTTGCTCAATCGATTTCTGCTTGTCTTCTTCGGTCGGGTTTCGATGACCGAACCAGCTGAATTTCATGTGGTCCCAGTTTTTGTACATGCTGTCATGCTCCAGAAATTCAGACTGCTTCAAGGATCCACTGCAGCCTGCCAGAAACAAAGTGAACATAATCAATACGATTGCCTTTTTCATCATTTTTCCCTCCCGCTTATTAAATGTTTGCATATGACCCAAATCGCAACACCTTTTTTTTTTAAACCTAAGCCGTGGTTTTAAAAAATCAAGATTGACGTTTTTTTGTCACCTGCTGTGACCAGAAA
The DNA here is from genome assembly GCA_050124445.1 of Desulfosarcina sp. Lineage (GTDB taxonomy): Bacteria > Desulfobacterota > Desulfobacteria > Desulfobacterales > Desulfosarcinaceae > Desulfosarcina. The sequence continues at coordinate 5,625 of JASFFF010000016.1, read as the reverse complement.
TGGCATGCAGGCGCATTTGTGGCCCAGCATCCTTTCTAACTACCTGTAAATACATATTTTTTTATTTTCTTGGGATTGGTCTGGAATTTGCTTTTAGCTACAGCATAAATGGTTTTGATAAAAAAAACAACACAGCGTCGCCAATGACAGCCTATTTTAGAACAATTAAAACCCACTGCCCCATTCTGGTGTGGTTGACCATCGGCCTGGGCCTGTCCGGCTGCACTGCCGCCACCGAACGGTTGCATCCCCAATTCCCGAACTATCGCCACACCATGGGAAAGATGCTGGTCTGGCTTCCCGAAATCAGCATTTATGAAATCATGCCCGACGGCAGCCGATTGTTCGATCCGGTGCGCAGTCAAAACGCCCGGAATGCCGCTCAGCAGGCCATCGCCAGACAGCTGCAGAAAAAGCAATTTTCGGTCCTGACCGTGGAGGCCGACAGGATGCCGACCAGTGGCTTGAATGATGTGATTCCCCTGTTCAGATCGGTCAACCGCTCCATCCAGCTGCACACCATCGGTCCGCAGCTGTTTCCGGGCAAGAAAAGTGCCTTTGAATACCATCTTGGACCGGTGGCCGAAATTCTACAGGCGTACAACGCCGACGGTCTGATATTGGCCATTGGCCATCAAACCGGCAGCGATCGGCCAGCCAAAAACTGGCTGAGCATCGCCGTGGTCGAACCCGGAGGCCGCATCATCTGGTATGGTCTCCAGGGCGATCACGAACGCTTCAACATTCAAAACAGCCAAGGTGTACACGCCTTGGTGGCATCCACCATGGCCCATTTCTGGGAGCAGGGCTCATGAGGATGCGTCAACTGATCGCCTGGATGCCTCTGCTATTGGCGTTGGCGACGCCGGGCCATACGGCGGACGCAGCCGCCGTGCCGAAAAAGGCATCTCGTCTGTGGCAGCTGGCCGCGCAGGAGCAAGCCAGGCTGGATCAACGCGGAATCATTCTTGAGGATGCCTCCTTGAACCGGTATTTGCATGGCGTGACCACGCGTCTGTGGAAACAGCTAGCATCCCCACTCAATATGCCTAGGGTAAAGATCATCACGGATACCCGGATCGACGCTCACGCCTATCCCAACGGCGTCTGTTATATGAGCACCGGTATGCTCGACATTCTGGAGAACGAAAGCCAGCTGGCCATGATCCTGGCCCATGAGATGATTCACTATGTCCGCCAGCATACGGCAGCGCTATATAACCATTTTCAGCCATCACGCCTGCAGGATGACGGTGGAAATGCCCATCCCGGCAGCACGGCCGGCAGCCTAACCATGTGGCATACCATCGATGCAGCGGAACGCCAAGCCGACCGTGAAGGTCTGGCGATTCTCCAGGCTGCCGGCTATTGCGAAAAAGAGGTACTGCCGCTCATGTCCAACCTGGCACAATGTGTGGCAGACCAGGGTCATACGCAAAGCGTTTATCAACTGAAGCAACGCGCCGCACGGTTCAAGATGCGCGTCGATCAGGCTGGTGACCATTCGACCTGCTCGCCGTCGACCGGTACCGACACGGATGGCTATCGCGACAGCGTTGCACCAGCGCTGATCGCCAATGCCCAGCAGGCGCTGAGAGGGGGCGACTGGGATCAGGCCGACAGGAGTATCTCCAGGTTCCTGGTTTCGCAACCGTTAAATGCCCGCGCCCACTATCTCAAGGGAGAGATCTTGCGCCGCCGGAATGGCAGCAACCTTGATGCGGCGTGTATCAATGCTTTTGAAAAGGCACTCGACATTGATCCGACCTTCCCGCTGACTCACCGGGCCTTGGGAGAACTTCACTATAAAGCCGGACGCTATCAACTGGCCAAACCGTATTTCGAGGCATTTCTCAGCCTGGCACCCCAGGACAGCGCCAGGGCATTCATCAAAGGATATCTAAAGCAATGTCAGAATTGAAGGGTAAACGGTGGTTGGCAGGGATATGGCTGGTCGCAGCGGTGATGCTCTCGGCATGTGCCGGACCGTGGCAACCGATCCGGGGAGATCTAACCTCACCGCAATGGTCAATTGCCGCGCCGGAGGGGTGGATGCACCTGAGCATGCCCGACTCGGAGATGCTTACCAAAAATGGTCCCTACTTGGAATACATGCTGGTGCAAAGTCGCCCACTGACAAAGCGGTTTCGCTTCACCAAGCAGACCCTTGACCCCGGCATGCTGCCCCATGAGGCCGCCCAGTTGATCATTGACAACCTGCGTTCCGATCGGCGTTTCCGCGGTTTCCGGTTGTTGACCAGCGAGCCGGCGATAGTGGCCGATCGCGCTGGCTTCAAATTGACCTATCGCTACCTGGATAAATATGGGGTGACCATGAAAACCGTCTATTATGGCGTTTTAATGCCGGATCAATATTTCAACATACGCTATACGGCGGCCCAACGATATTACTTTGATCAGGAGCTGACCACCTTTAACGATGTGCTCGGCAGCCTGCATTTGGTTTCCGGCTGAAAGTCGTGTTTACCGATCGAAAACAGGTTCCGCAACCCTTGGATTTCACTTTCCCGTCGGGCCGGGTCTTTCCCGCAAACATGATCGCCATGGGTCACACAACCTCAGGAACCAAATCAATATCGTCGAAAAACAGTTCCACGGAGCCATTTCCGGACAAATCGTATAGATCTCTCACCGTCTCGGCAATTTTGCTGGCATAGGGACTGATGGGAAATATGTTGTGCGTGCGAAGCGTTGCAACCAAGGCGGCGTTGCCTTTGGAAATGGCACCCCGGATAAGTCGGCTTTCATAGGTTTCTTGGCAAAGGAATGAAAAGTTATCTTGGCGCAATTGTTCCGATGCCACTTTTTTTAAATCTTTCTCTACAACCGCATACTCGCTGATTTTGAGTTTTTCCTGAGAATCATCACGCGAAATGATATATTTTTGTCGCATCCTATGTCTCCACATTAGTGGTATTAATTTCTCCATCCTCCTGAGCATGATCCGGATTTTCTTCGGTTGTGCCCATGTTTTTTTCCTGTTTGCGTTGTCTCTTCTCTTCCTTCTTCTTTTTCCTTGCCAATTCCTTCTGACGTTTTTGAAATTTATAGTTGGATCTTGCCAAATTGTGGTCTCCTTGAAATGGTATGGCTGACAGCGCCATTGGAGAATGATTTGCGAACGATTGTTTGATGGCATGTGGCCTAGCAATGAACCAGCGGAAAACATGAACGCTGACAAAAACAGGGCGACCCCACGATATCTGAGGGGTGCCCTGTTGAGTGAGAATATATGTTAACAATATTCCCGTAAGCAGCGCTTAAATCACAGTGACATTCGCAGCGGAAGGCCCTTTTGGCCCCTGCTCAATATCGAAGGAGACCCGGTCGCCCTCATTGAGCGATTTGAAACCAGTGGCATTAATATTCGAATGATGCACGAATACATCGTCGCCTTCTTCCTGCTCGATGAATCCAAATCCTTTTGAATCGTTAAACCACTTGACAATTCCTTCAGTCATGATGACATCCTCCTTTCTATATATTTTCAATGTCGCAAACTGGAGGGTGCCATTGTGGGAACTGGAGATTTTCCTTCAGAAAGGAACTGTCCGATACCAATGATGGATAGAGGTAGGACTTAATTGAATGTTGCCATAATAGTCTTTTTTAGAAATAAAGCAAGTTAATTCCTGAATCTGTTAGAAACCCCGAACTCACTCATAATAGATGGCAAAACCTATACGGCAGGCATTAAAAAGGTCGATAAGGGAAAATACGCCATTTTTCTCAATGTGGAGACCGCAAACCGGCAAACGGAAGCCTGGTTAAGCACTGACATGCTTTGACTCGCTGTCCCGGGGTTTTTTTTCACAAGGGGATGATACCCGAATCAATAATGTTCAGTGTTAATTCAGAAATAGGATAATTTGGTCGAGATCAAGGCGTGAGAAAAATTTTACCCGTAGGCGCCCCGAAGGAAGTGCCCTTGGGGTATATATGGTCGATATTCCGAGGATTAAATTTTGAGCACAACACAGATATCGGACAAATTGGCCATTTCTGGATGGGCACTGCCTAAGAAATATCCATAATGGCCACTGTAACCTCGCGCACCTGATCCCCCCGCCGCACTTGCAGGGTGACGGTCTGCCCGATCTCAAACTGTTGCAGACGGCGGGCAAACTCATCCATATTGGCGATGGATTCACCCGCCACCCCCACGATGACATCTCCCAGGAGGCGGCGACGGTAATCGATCCCTTCCAGGCCGGCGCGCTCGGCGGCCGATCCCGGCACCACCCGGTCAATGGCCACGCCCACCACGCCGAGGCCGGCGGCGATCTCTTCGTCGAGCACCGCAATGCCGATTCCCGGCCGGGGGTATTTGCCCTTGGCGATCAATTGCGGCACCACCTTGTTGACCACGTCCACGGGCACAGCAAAACCGATGCCGGCCGAACTGCCGGAACCGGAGATGATGGCCGTATTGACCCCGATCAGGCGCCCGCTGGAGTCGATCAGCGGACCGCCGGAGTTGCCCGGGTTGATGGCCGCATCGGTCTGGATGACACCCACCACCTCGCGTCCGGTGGCCGTGGGCAGCCGCCGGTCGAGGGCACTGATGATGCCGGTGGTCAAGGTGCGCGAAAGGCCATATGGGTTGCCGATGGCCAGAACGCTCTGCCCCACCTGCAGATTGGCCGACCCCCCCACCGGAATCGGCTGGGCGCCCGCCAGCATCCGTCGCAGCCGGATAACGGCCAGATCGTAATCCGGGGCGCCGCCCACATAGGTGGCCTCGATGGCCTCGCCGCTGTCCAGGCGCACCTGAATGCGCCGGGCACCCTGGATGACGTGATAGTTGGTGACCACATGCCCCTTGGCATCCCAAAGAAATCCGGAGCCCGCCCCCTGGCGCACCTGACGGGTACCGAAAAATCCCCTGACCGCATTTTCGGTGAAGATGTACACCACGGACGGTGCCGCGGCGTTAAAAATGGAAATCGTCGTTTTTTCGATGTCGGCCAGATTACCCCGCGGGGTGATTTGGCGGGTATGGCTTGCGACACGCTTTCTTTCGTCGGCCAGGTGCTGCCAGGCAAGCGCACCGGCCACAATGACAGCCACCACGATCAATGCATAGGTTGATTTTTTCATCAGTCGCATTTCCTTAGCTGGGAGTCAAAATGATCACCAATACGTGAAAAATTCGACAACCGGTCGCTGAACTTCAGACCGGCGGTTGGCCGGCGACGGATAAAAAATTGAAAGCCGATCCCCCTGTTGGCGACAGGATTGTTCGCTTCCCACCGGCGAAGTCTCATCTGCAGACGGGTAGATAGCGCAAAACCTCCCATTGCATTGGTTAAGATATCACATGCGTCCGCCGCTGAACAGCGGCCCGCTCAATTCAACCCGTCGTCAGAATAGAACCGGGTGGCAAGATTTGGTTAAATCAGGTAAGATAAGGCCACATTGAAGAGCCTCGCAGCAAGCTGCGAGGAATCTTCGACCGTAAGGAATGAGGTCTATTTATTGTTTCGCTCGCTAACCCCGCCGCAAGCGGCGGGGAATGCATTCGCTGTTGCTGTTCATCAGTAGTGTGGCTGTTTTGCATAAGGATGATGAAATGATGGATACACCGTCATGACACCCTATTTG
>JASFFF010000015.1:0-19922 GCA_050124445.1 Desulfosarcina sp. | reverse complement strand
CTGAGCACGCTGCCAGTGAGTCGGGTGATTGATGCGGTCAGCTGGGCCCGGGATCAGGGAATTGCCGAGGTCTACCTGCTGGACCCCTGCCTCAATTCGCGCAAGGATCTGCACGAGTTGCTGGCACGCCTTGCGCGCATCAACGTCGGCAGGCAGCAGGTGCGCCTGATCAGCGAAATCCGAGCCGAGTCGGTGGATGATCGCTTGGCTGATGGATTTGCCCAAGCCGGGTTCACCTGGTTTGAAATCGGCCTGCAAAGCACCACGCCGGCGGCACTTCAAACCATGAATCGGCCCACGGACCTGAAGGCCTTCCTTCAAGGCACCCGACGGTTGAGAGAGCGTGGCATCCGGATGGGTGTCGACCTGATCGTCGGGCTGCCCGGCGACGATCCGGTCGGATTTTCACGATCCGTGCGTTTTGTGGGTGACAATGGATTGAGCGATGAAGTGCAGGTATTTCCCCTGTCGGTATTGCCCGGCACCCAGTTTCGCAAAAGAAGCATTGAGCTCGGGCTGTTGTTTGAGACCCATCCGCCCTATACAGTAATCGAGACACCTGCATTTTCACGCCAGGCAATTGCTGAGTCGCTGGATGAAGCCCAAGCGTACTTCAACCTGAGCCTCTACCCAATGCCAGACTTGGATCTGGCGGGCTGCAGCGATCATTTCATTCGGTACGCCGGCGTCAGGACCTGCCAGGCAACTGTATCCGGTGTACCGATCATTACCAAGGCCCTGATCAACCAGCATGTGGACAGCACCATTCTTGACAGCTGGGCGGTCCGGTTGGCCCATCCTTACCAGATCGTTATTGGGCCGTTGGTTGGCGAACAAGACTGGATTGGCGCTGTGGTGCGGCAATTGACATCCATCAATCCGTTCACCCCTTTCGAAATCGTTTTCGTCGAGCCATTGCGGCCCCCTGACACAGAAACGATCCTGGCGGCCGCTCAGCTTCGCCGCCCGCATTATTTGGATAATGACCTGGCTTTTCTGTACCCGCAGCCGGGCAACCGGGCGGTTTTATTTAGCCTGCTTTCCGCCAGCGACCGGCTCACCTTTCAAGGGGCCATGCAGCGTCAGATTCGCCGCTGGATCCATCCAACCCTTCCCTCCTCCAGCCAATTGGAAGCCCTGGACGGCTTCGACGGCGTCTTCATTCCGGACAGCTTCGACCGTTCGTCCGTCGGCGCCTGGCAGGATGCGCTGGCCCCTCGATGCGAGATGCTGCCCGCCATCACCTTTGCCGATCCGGCCGCCCAAAAACGCTGGATGCAATTGACCCAGGCCGGGGATTACTGGCTGGAGGCGCTCCCCGACACATGCGGCCCTTGAAGCCACCGCGATGTGCCCAACGCTTCGGCCACCATTCGCATGTCAGACCGGCAATTGCCGGATGGGCATAGATGAAAGCAGGGACCTGCCACGATCGGCCGCGCCATGGCGATGGCGAAAAAAATTGAGCCCGGATGGTTGCATCCGGGCTTGCCAATTTGATTGTCTGTAATGCTTGACCAGGCAAAGCAGTTAGATCGGCCAGGGGGACGGCACCCCTTTGGTAAAGGACGTGGGCATCTTGAATTCACCGCTTTCCACCGTCAGCGCCACCAGTCGGGCGGACGCTTGCATGCCCAATGCATTCATCATGGCAAATGGGCCTTTTGGCCAGGCAAGCGAGGTGCAGATGCCCAACTCCAAGTCCTGCATGGAAACCACGTCCTGTTCAATCAGATGGGTGGAAATGGTGAAGATGGATCCCAATAACCGATCCTTAACCGCATTCAGCAAGGCTGGATCATCGACCACCGGTCCGTCCTTCAGGTCCCAGGGATTGCCACTTTCGAACTGGGTTTTCAATTGGTCCGGCACCGCCGGATAGCCCACATCCGTATCCGCCAGATACGCGTTCATGGAAACGGCAGCATGGTAGCAGGTACCCAGTCCGGAACCGTTTTGTACCCACATGATGCCGAAGCGAACGCCCAGGGCCTCTTTTGATATATGATCCAAGCTGGCCACGTTGTATGTGTCCCCATAATATGAATCCAGTATCATATAGCTGGAAATAAACACTGGATTGATGGCGAAGCCGGGAAAATCCTTCACCGTGATAGGTACCTTGCGGTTTTTTTCGGCAAATGCCACCAGGGCTTCATAGGTCTCGTCACTGGTCGCTTTTTGGCGGATGACTTCCACCAAGCGATTGACGTTGGCCGGGAAAAAATAGTGCAGCCCCGCGGTTCTTGACGGATTGGAAACCGAGGCCATCAGCCGTTCGATGAGAAACGTCGAGGTGTTGCTGGCAAAGATCGCATCCGGTCGGCAAACCGCATCCAAATCCTTGAAAATCTGGATTTTGAGATCCATCTTCTCCACGGCGGCCTCGATGACCAGATCGCACGGCGCCAGGTCCGCGTAGCTGGCGGTCCCGGATATCCTACCGGCCACTTGATCCATTTCCGCCTGGGTCATTTTGCCCTTGGCAACCCGTTTTTCCAAGGATCCCTTGACCCAGCGGTCGTACATGGTCGTGACCAGCTCGTCATTCAACTCTTTGTAGATGACGCGGTAACCGGATGCGGCGGCATTGAGTCCGATGGCTGCCCCCATGACCCCAAATCCTACGATTCCAACGGTTTCAACTTTTGTCATCCTTCCCCCTTTTCCAATATCGTCAGGCCGGACCCAACGCATGTGTAAAATGATTGCCGTCCCCCGTATGGGGTGCAAAATAAGCTGATTCAGGAAATCGTGACCTTCGGAAAGCGTGGTTCGCCTCTGTTATCTCACCCCTACGTCTCAGGGTCAAGGCTATTTTGTGACTACAATAAAGCTACTTTGAACCACAATAGCGAACGCATTCCCCGCCGCCAGTCCAAGCGAAGCACAGATCCCGCTCATCGGGGCGGCGGGGTAAGCGAGCGAGTCAAAAAATAGACAGCATTCCTTACGGTTGAAGATTCTTCGCAGCTTGCTGCAGGGCTCTTCAATCGATGGTGAAAGCCCGAACAAAATATGCCCGCGGTCGACTTGTATTTACTCAACCGATGGCTATGTTGGCACTCACAAAGCGTCCGAGTGGACGCACCAGCTACCCCGTCAATCGAGCAGCCATGACACCTTTGTTGAGCAACGACCGCATTCGCAATATCGCCATTATTGCCCATGTCGATCACGGCAAGACCACCCTGGTAGACGCCATGTTTCGCCAATGCGGCCTATTTGGCCACACCCAGCAGGTGGATGAGCGGGTCATGGACCGCATGGACCTGGAGCGGGAACGGGGTATTACCATCGCTGCTAAAAACTGCTCCGTGGTTTATCGGGGGATAAAAATCAATATCGTAGATACACCGGGCCACGCCGATTTCGGCGGGGAGGTGGAACGGGCCCTATCCATGGTGGACGGGGCCATCCTGTTGGTGGATGCCTGCGAAGGCCCGTTGCCCCAAACCAGGTTTGTGCTTCAAAAAGCGCTGCTGGCCAAACTGAGGATCATTGTTGTAATCAACAAAACCGATCGCAAGGACGCCCGTCCGGCAGCGGTGTTGGACCAGGTATACGATCTGCTCATCGACCTGGACGCGGATGAGGCGCAACTGGAATTTCCCCTCCTTTATGCGATTGGCCGCGATGGGATGGCGGGGATGTCACCCGACCGACTGGACGATAACCTGCATCCGTTGCTGGATGCCATCGTGGATGAAATCCCGCCGCCTCGATTTGACCCAAAAGCGCCATTCCAGATGTTGGTTTCCGATCTGGGTTATTCAGATTACCTCGGGCGTCTGGCGGTGGGACGGGTGGCCGGAGGTAAGGCCGAATCCAGGCACCGGTTGATCTGTATGGATGCAGACGGCAACCAGCGTCCGCTGAAAGTGACCCGCCTGCAGATCTACGAGGGCATGGACATCACACCCGTTTCTAGTGTGGGCGCTGGCGAGATCGCCATTTTGTCTGGCATTGATGCAGTAACCATCGGCGATACCATCTGCACCGAAGATGCCCCCTATTGCCTGCCCCGCATCACCGTGGATCCACCCACCGTATCTATTCTTTTTACATTAAATAACGGACCCTTAGGTGGAAAAGAAGGCCGCTGGGTGCAATCCGCCAGAATCCGTGAACGCTTGCTGAAAGAGACCCTGTTAAATGTGGCCATCCAGGTGGAAACCACCGACGATCGCGATTCCGTAGTCGTCAAAGGCCGTGGCGAGTTCCAGCTGGCCATCCTCATTGAAACCATGCGTCGAGAGGGTTTTGAATTCTGCGTCGGCCGTCCAGAGGTGATCTTAAAGCAGGTCGAAGGCGTCACCCATGAACCGATCGAGCGGTTGTACGTGGACTGCGACGAGGCCTTCGTGGGCGTGGTCACCGAAAAGCTGTCCGTACGCAAAGCTAAAATGATGAACCTGACCAATACCGGTACCGGGCGGGTGCGTATCGAATTTGCCATTCCCTCCAGAGCCCTGATCGGCTACCGGGACGAATTTCTCACCGACACCCGGGGAACGGGAATCATGAACGCCTACTTCATGGGCTACGAACCCTATCGCGGGGATTTTCCCAGCCGCTTCACCGGGTCAATCGTATCCGACCGTCAGGGCCATGCCGTGCCCTATGCACTCTACAATTTGGAACCGCGGGGACGCTTATTTGTCAAGCCCGGAGAAGCGGTTTACGAAGGCATGATCATCGGCGAGCACAATCGTGAGAAGGATATTAACGTCAATCCCACCAAAGAGAAAAAATTAACCAATATACGCGCTTCCGGCAAGGACGACCATGTAATACTGGCGCCCATCCGTCCCATGACGCTGGAGCAGGCGATCAATTTTATTGGTGATGATGAACAGGTGGAGGTAACCCCCCGTTCGATTCGCTTGAGAAAGATAACCCTGGGGGTCAAGGCGCGCTATGTACAGCGCGGATCGAAAAAAGGGCGCCAGCCCACACAATAACACCTATAAGGGACCTAATCCGCTGGTCGGCAACCCCAACCCATGTGCGTCCTATTGCCTCGGGGCCGAATACAATGGCTGTTTGGTATCGACCGTCCTCCTCGTTTGGCGTCCGGTTGTCTCGTCCAGTTAAACCGGTGCGTCACCGCGACAGACCTTGAAGATGGCCATTACCTGGCGGCACAGCAATTCAAATTGTTCCGGGTAAAGGCTCTGGGCGCCGTCGCTCAAGGCCTGGTCCGGCTGATGATGAACCTCCACCATCAGCCCATGAGCATTGGCGGCCACCGCAGCTCGGGAAAGGGGCAGCACCTGATCCCGCCGACCGGCGGCGTGACTGGGATCAACGACGATGGGCAGGTGGCTCTCTTTCTTAACCACCGGTACCGCGGAAAGGTCCAAGGTGTTGCGGCTGTGGTGGACAAATGTGCGCACCCCGCGCTCACACAAAATGACCTGGTGATTGCCGCGGGCCATGATGTATTCGGCGGCCATGAGCCACTCTTCGATGGTGGCGGCCAACCCGCGTTTGAGCAGGATGGGTCGCGGGGACGCACCCGCACGCTTGAGCAAACTGAAATTCTGCATGTTTCGCGTGCCGATCTGTACGATGTCGGCATAATGCTCTACCATATCGAAGGTCTGAGAATCCATCACTTCGGTCACTACGGGCAGTCCCGTGGTCTCCCTGATCTTGGCCAGAATTTTGAGCCCTTCCTCGCCGAGGCCCTGAAAGGAATAAGGAGAGGTGCGCGGCTTGAATGCACCGCCGCGGAAGAGATGGGCGCCTGACTTTTGTACCTGCTCGGCTACGGTCATGGCCTGATACTCATCTTCGATGGCACAGGGACCGGCAATGATGCTAAAGCCGTCGTTGCCGATGGTGGATGGGCCCACATGAATCAAGGTGTCTTCAGCCTTGGTTTCCCGACTGACCAATTTATACGGTTTGGTAATGGGCACCGCATCCTTGACCCCTGGCAACCCAATGAAAAGTGCAGCATCCACTGGTCCTTTGTTGTTCAACACGCCAATGGAGACGCGATCTCCCCCGGGAATCGGTCTGGCGGTGCACCCCTTACTTTCGATAATCGCAACCACCTGGTCGATCTGTTCAGGTGTCGCTTTTTTGTCCATAACTACGAGCATCATTACCCTCCTTGGGGGTTGCAGGGCCCGGGGTCATCCATTCGGCCGTAAAAAAAGGCCCGGGTCAATCCCGCGGCCCTGTGAATCGAAAACGGACCGCAGGATTTTCGCCCGTTGGTCCGTTGGCTTGTCTTCAACACGAAACGTGTCTCATGCACTAGAAGTCCGTCAGGCGCTCCCGTTTGAGGTGCGCCACCACCAAAACCAATTCTCCCCGATTGCCACGTGTTTCATGTTATCTTGATTGGTTTTCTTCAAACCGGGTGCTATGCACCCGGTCACAACCGCAACCATTTACGCACTGAGGTGCTTTTGCCTTTCCGGCCGTTGACCGGAAATTCAATCCACCCGCTACGCAGGTGGTGGTTGACTTATCTGATACTTACAGTGTCTGCGATCGATCTGCATATGGCATCCATCACCGCTGTTGTCAACCGCTTTTTGCCATACGCCAATTGCGGTGCAGCTGAATGGGCGGTACATGGACGCCATGGTGTAAAAATAATCTTGACTTAAAGCGCACGCCGATTATTGTATTGCCGTCGCCTAAGGAGCCCAACCATGCCCATATTCGAATATCAGTGTAAAGCCTGCTGCCGTCACTTTGAACAACTGGTCTTCACATCAGATACCGACCCCCCGGCTTGCCCGGCTTGCGGCTGCGGTGATGTGCAGAAACTGATCTCGGCTGGTGCCGTTCGCCCCAATGGCATTCCCTCCGGTTCCGGCGGTTTTCAGCCGCCCCCATGCAAACCATCTGCCGGTGGCTGAGCGATTTAGTCCAACTTTTCCGGTTTCGGAAAAGCATCGTTAGACGCCAAGCAGCCTGGTATGGGTGTCAATGATACGGCAAGGTGACACCCATGGCCCCCAATTCCGACTCCACCAATGACGCCCAGCCACGGTTGGCTTTAGGATTGGCCGGGCTGGGGTGCGTAATACGGCCAACCGTCAGTTTCATACCGCCAACTGCATCGCGCACCCGTTTTTCGGCAAAAGCCCCAACTCCCACCACCCAACGTGGATTGTATATCTCAATATATCGTCTCAGCGCCTGGTCACAAATCCCGAACAACGGTTTTTTTTCAAGTGCCGGCAACCTGTCGGGGGGGCGGTTGCGGCCGCTCTTTTCCATGAACGCCAGCGGACAGTAGTTGAGAACCAGAAATTGCTCAAAAAAGGCTTCCGCGGATCCAAAACGCTGGCGGGCCCAGCCCCACAAACGGCGACCGCTTACCTCCCTGCGTTTACAGACAAAGCCGGTAACGGGCCGTTTGGCATGCTGGAACCGTGGCGGATCCACCGACGTGTGAATTCCCATCCAGCTGCTGACCATTTCCACATCTCCGAAAGGAACGCCGGTTTGGACCATACCAAATGGTCCCGGGTTCATGCCTACCAAAAGGATCGGTTTTTTTTTGCGACCAAATCGTCTGACATAACAGTCATATCCCTTTCTGGCATAATCCAGGGGATTGTAGACATGGGTCACCGGTGTTGAAAATTGCAATGGTTTGAGCTTGGCCAGCAGGTTGTCGGTAACCGCAGTCATTAGGTCAGTCAGCTGGTTGTCAAAACGAGACATGCAATTCGCCTGTTTGGTCAGTGCCACCGCCTGTTCATTCAATTCTTCAGTGTCTGCGGCGCCATTTTGAAGAGCAGCGACGGGTTGTTCTCTAACCGGGTGCGATGCGCCCGGTCACAACCGCAACCATTGAAGCACCGAGGTGCTTTTGCCTTTCCGGTCGTCGGCCAACAATTTAAGCCACCCGCTACGCGGGTGCTCGTTAATTCTATTCACGTTCGGCTGCATTCAAGCGGCAGGCGGCACTGTGAATGTGCCGTTGCCGCAACCGTGTGCACCGTATCTCAAACCGTTGGCAAAGACAACCGCGGTCCAACACTTGCCGTGCGCCCCAAAGTGCTGTAACAAATAGAATTTGATTGACTTTTTTGCAAGATGATGCTCCTTTTGGCACAGACGCAACCTCCCGTGGCGCGTCTGATCCCCAATGCCCAAACCCCTTGCGACATTCAGATTGCCTTATGGCCAGAGCCAACACAGCACCCAAGAACAGACCGGTGGCGACAGGGACGACCAACGCCCAACGCCTGGAAACCGAAAACCGGCAGTTACGCAAAACCAATCAAGCCTTGAAACAGAAAAACCGTGAACTGGAATTGATCAGTCAATCCTTTTTGGCCATCAACTCCAGCCTTGAATTGGATCGGGTTCTGTCAACCATCTTAGAGGCCATCCGCAATCTGTTCGGCGTTGTCGGCAGTTCCATCTGGTTGAAAGACCCGCATACCGAGGAGGTTGTCTGTCATCAGGCCGCCGGTTTCCAGCGCAATGTCGTTAAGGGCTGGCGCCTGGCGCCCGGCGAAGGGGTTGCCGGGTGGGTCTGCTCCTATGGTGAGAGCGTCATCTTACCCGACACCCGCAAGGACATGCGCCATTTCAGCAAAGTCGCCGATAGGATGCAACTGGAGCTGCGCTCCATCATCAGTGTCCCCATGCGTTTGAAAGGCTCGGTTATCGGGGCCCTGCAGGTGGTGGACAAAAAGGTCGCTCGATTTAGCGCGTCTCATGTTTCGCTTCTTGAGGCCTTGGCCGATGCCTCGGCAACCGCCATCGAAAACGCCCAGCTTTACGAGCGGGCCAATCGAGAAATCGCCGAAAGAAAACGCGCTCAAAAAAAGCTCAAAGCCAGCGAAAAAGCGTTGCGGGACAAAAGTGCCGCCCTAAAAGAGGTCAACACCGCATTGAATGTACTTTTGAAAAACCGGGAGGAAGATCAGGTCGACATGGAAAATGTAATCGTGGCCAATGTCAAGGACCTGGTATTGCCGTTTTTAGAAAAGCTCAGCCGCAGCCACCTGGATGAAAAACAGGCCACCTACGTTGATATCATCCAGGCCAATATTTCCAATATCGTTTCGCCATTCCTTCGCCAAATCCCCATGAAATTTTTTGATCTGACGCCCACCGAAATTCAGATTGCCGACCTGGTTCGTAAGGACAAAACCACCAAAGAGATTGCCCAAATTCTCAACGCTTCAGCAAAAACAATTGAAGCCCATCGTAATCGCCTGCGTAAAAAATTAGGGCTGACCAACCAGCGCATCCAGCTTCGTGACTACCTGATGACCCTGGTGTGATCGGAGTCGTCGACAACGCCGGCAACAGTCGATGTGGGATTGTTTGTCGGTGTCTCGGCGGCCTTCTGAACCGGCTGGTACTTGACGCGTTAGGCTTGAATGACAGTCTCGGAAGGTGGCTGCATGTGATAACCAACACGCACCGTTGAGCGGACGGGCGCAGCCGGTCACACACGGCCCGGGCCGATAAGCGCGCGTATTTTTTGTATGAGCTCGGTATTGGAAAAGGGTTTCGTGATGTAGGCATCGGCCCCCATGGCAAGCCCCTTGGCCATGTCCGCATCCCTGTTTTTGGCGGTTAGAAAGATAATCCGGATGGATTCCCATTCGGGGCGCTGGCGAATCATCTGGTAGATCTCGTAGCCATCCAAATCTGGCAGCATAATATCCAGCAAAATCAAATCAGGCCGCACTTTAGTGATCTTTTCAATGGCCTCCTTGCCACTTTGAGCGAGTCTGGCCTGGTAGCCCTCTTTTTCCATCAGATACTGCAGGGGTACCAGAATGCTCAATTCATCATCTACAATCAGAACTGTTTTGGAATGCATTCAACCGCTCCCGTGGGCCAATCGGCACGCCCGGTTTCGTGAAATGATTGCTATGGAAAATCGATGGTTGGCTTTTTGGCAATGTAAATAATTGAATAGTATAATCAATTTTAGATGCATACACAATCCGCTGGCCAAAAAAAGGCCGCCGTGCAAAAACATGCTGCGCATTGGCGGCGGGAAGGTGTTGAAAAAAGGCTCTTAAAACAACCAATCAAGGCCCCTTGAAGCGGTGGATAGTGGCTGATGGTTTCCGTCATTCACGCTTTTTGTCGATCGAGTGCCGCCGTCACGATCTTTCGGTAGTGCTTGAGGTGGCGGGTTTTACGGATCTTTTTGAGCAAAGCCGGTTCATCGGCAAATGCGGTCGCAAAATAGCGCCAAAACCCCTTCATTCGGTCCAACACGTGGGCAGGGCCTGAAAAGCGTTGCAGATAGGCATCAACCAGGTCGTCATGAAATCGGGTAAAACGTGCCTTGCGGTCGATGGCCGACCGAGAGAACGATTGGATCCTTTCGGCCAGAAATGGATCCGAGAGAAGCCCCCGACCCAGCATCCAGCCGGAAACTGTGGGAAATTGCGCTTCCAAGCGTTGGAAGGTCGTTAGTCGATTGATGTCTCCGTTGTAGACCACCGGGTGAACAATGACGGCCAGGCAGTCGGCAAAGGCATCCTCATTTACATGGCCATCATACATTTGCACCCCCGTGCGCGGATGGACGATCAATCGGGCCAGCGGGTAGCGGTTGAACACCGGGACCAATCGATCCATTTCATCAGCAGACCATCTTCCCAGGCGCGTTTTAATGGAGAGCCGCCCGCCAATTGCAGGAATGATAGCATCGAGCAAACGGTCTATTTTGTCCGGATGCGGCAGGAGGCCGGAACCACGCATTTTTTTGGCCACCATCGGATAGGGGCAGCCCAAATTCCAATTGATCTCTTCATAGCCCATATCAATGAGCGTGTTGGCCAAACAGATGAATTCATCGGCGTTGTTGCTCAAAATCTGGGGCACAATCGGCAGCGATCGGTTATCCGAGGGATTGATATCTCGCAGATGGGAGGATTTGATGCGGCGGCCCTTCGTGGAGGTGATGAAAGGCGCCACGGCTTCGACGATACCGTTAAAGTGGCGAGTAAATACGCTTCTGAATACGGCATCGGTCAACCCGCGCAGCGGTGCCAAAATCAGCTTTTTCATGGCCTGCCCGGCCATGTCAGCGGAGATGCCAGGCTCAGATAATCATGGGCCTGTTCAAACATGAGTCGTTTGTCGACCATAGCGGTCAAAAATGCCAGGATTTGCTGGGAATTGTGAGAGGTGAACGTGGCAAGTATCTGCTCCAACCGTTGGGGAACGTAGCAAAAGCGGTAGATCTCGGCCGAAATACCGGTGAGCCGATGCTTGGCGATGGGTTGTTGGGGATCGTATTGGTCGATGATTAAAAAGTGGCCGGCGTCGCGGTAGAACAGTGCCGGACCACCGCCGGCGCGTCGCTGCATGGTGTCGTAATCCTTGCGCCACTGACGAATTGCTTTTGCCACCGGCCGCCATAGTTGCTGCTGACGCCCTCGGTCGCCGCGATATCCCCGGATCATAAAAGGGAGCTCGGTGGCCAGCGGTTCGGGAAACAACTTCTTAAGGTTGGGGTGGTTATAGGTGGAACAGATGTTGAAATGGCGGGCATGGCGATGCACCGGGCTGTCGAGCCCCAGCCAGAAACTGACGGCCTTTAAGGGGCGGTACCAGCAGACAAATGCCAACGTGTGAAGGGTCTCGGCCACGTCGGTTTCATCGCTGCCGGGAAAATGCAGCATCAGATTCGATGCGTTGCGAATACCAGCTGCTTCGCATAATTTCATCATGCACAGGTTGTCGATGACCCGCACCCCCTTGTTCATTTTGGCCAACAGGCGGGCGGACAGCGCCTCTATGCCCACCTGAACCGTATCAACGCCGGCCAGATGCATGCTTCGGATCAGATCGACCGACGGTATGGCCCGCAATTCAGTGAAAATAGACAGATCCATTCTACGTTCGTGGATTCCGTCAAATATGGCCACGGCCTGTTTGGCCGGAAGAACGTTATCGGCAAAGGCCACTGATAGCACCTGATATCGCTCGACCTGGTGGACCAGCTCTCGGACCACCTGATCAGCGGTCTTGGATCGGTATCCACGCCACTGCAGATTCAGATTACAGAAGGCACATCCCCTGAATCGGCCGCCCGTTTCCTGGCGGTGCCACCAGCAACCGCGGGATGCCTCAATGGGAAGTACAGGAAAAAACCGCTGCGATGGAGAAAAATGAGCCAGGAGGTTGAAATAGGCATCGTAATCCGGCACGGGCAGTTTTTCCATTTGCTCGATCTGATCAAAGCGATCCGTCGCTTCAGCCTGGCTGTGGGATGCACGGACACCATCGGGAAGGGTTGTCCCCGACAGCCGTCGCGAAGGGTCTAACAGAAAGCCCAGCAGGTTGGTCAACGGGCGTTCCCCCTCACCGGTCACCAGATAGTCGATCTGGGGTAGCAGCTTCAACACGTCAGCGGTCCCGTGGCCAGAGAATGAGGAACCGCCGACGACGACCGGCAGGGACGGTCGAATGGCTTTAATGCGATCAATCAGATAGAGCGAGGCGGTCACCTGACAAAAGGAGATGGAAAACCCCACCAGGTCAAGCGCCGACCAGTCGATCTGTTGAAGCCACTCGACGGAGACTTTTTCAACCCGAGCCACCACTTGCTGAAAATCGGCAGGTGCCGGGTCTTTACGCTTGATTGTGCTTGCATATAGCGATTCGGACTGCCCGGCGAGCTGGGGATAGAGCAGCGCCGAAAAAACGGCTTCCGCTCGCCAGACCCGTTTGGAGATGCGCTGATAATCCTCATACCCCAAGGCATTGGCATATTGGAGAAACAGGTGGCATGCGTCAACCTGAAGCGACGGCAGTTCGTCCGATAAAAAAGCTTTCAAAGCGCCTAGGGGCAAAGAGGGCCGATTGAACAACGGCCACGGTGCAGATACCAGTAAAATGCGTCCGCTGATGGTGGTTGCTGGGGTCGACATGCTTGCCAACGTCTAACCGGCCAGACTGGATTGGACCTTGAGGCGTTGGGCACGCCGTTCGGCGGATATGTTAATGTTGTTTATCAACACGAACACCATCGCTTTTTTCATGTCCCCTCCATGAATCCTATCTGGTCATTTGGCATGCTGCGCAAGCATATTTCCGCCACGGGGCAGGCAGGCGCCATGGTTATAGCGCTATTGCAGGATTTCATCAACCCGCAAGCGGTTATCCGCAAGCGTGTTTTTCGGCAGATGGAATGACCGCGCTGACCCATCCATTTGGTAACCGTTCACGCCTATTGGCATCACGTGGTCGATTTTTTTCTTGAAACCTGCAAAGGTCCCTTATACATCAGATGCGTCGGCAACTTTAGGCGGTAGAATTCGCGGATGCCGTTGGTTAAGATCCGTAGACGGTTGACAATGCGATTCGGCCACGCCCAGTTGTCAATCGATTGCATTACCGCGCACACCCTTATTCGACCAAAAAAGCAAACCGTTTGCATGTGACATGCACTTTAAAACTTCCATTCGATGGGCCTTAATCGTCGGTTTCTTGGGTTTGATCTGGGGAACCCACCTGATCACGACCACCTCTGCCTATCTCACCTCCCAAGAGGTGCTTCGTCAGCACGCCCGTGACATTATGGAGAATATCGCTGAACTGGCCCTGGAGCAGTCCCACCGCCACCTTCTGCATGCCCATGGCGCCGCCGCATTGACCAGGCGGCTGCTCTCTTCCAACGTGGTGGGCAGCCAATCCCACCAGGTCGATGCCTTGGAGCGCTATCTGAGTGAACAGCTTTCGGTAAATCCTCATTTTGCAGGCATTTATGTGGGCCTGCCCAATGGCGATTTTTATGATGTGCGCCACTTTGATGCTAAAATCAAAGGTGGGTTTCGCACCAAAGTAATCCTGAATACGGGCCAGGATCGACAGGTTCGCCTGGTCTACCGCGATTCAAGATTCCAATCGCTGTACACAGAATCGGATCCAACAGACACCTACGACCCGCGTGTACGCCCTTGGTATCTCAAAGCGATCGCCGAAAACCGGATCGTCTGGACCGATCCATACATTTTCTACACCTCCCAAAAACCCGGAATCACCATTGCCGGGCCCTTTTTCGATAGATCGGGAAAACTCAAGGGCGTCGTGGGTGTAGACATTGAAATCGACCAATTGTCGATTTTTATCGGCAATCTGAAAATTGGTAAACATGGCAAGGCATTCATGCTCAATCGAAACGCCGATGTAGTAGCCTTTGGCGACCTGGAAAAACTAACCGTCAAGGATACTGCCGCCCAAGCGACCACACGCCTGGTGACCATCCACGAATTGGATGATCCTTACAGTCGCAAAGCCTTCGCGGCAGCCGGCATCCCTACCGACGCCTCGGGAATGCTGGTCCTGAAACAATCTCAATTTGCCAGCTTCACCCACGACGGCAAGGTTTACCACGCCATGTTCACACCCTTTACCGCTTCACAGTGGCCGTGGATAACAGGGGTGTATCTTCCCGAAGAGGACTACCTGGGTGCGATCAAGTCCAACCGGCGCGACAACATTCTGGTTACTCTGGTGATCTCCCTCTTTGCCACCTTTTTGGGCTTGCTGTTGGCCCGGGGCGTCATTCGTCCCATTGCCCTGCTGGGGAAATCCGCCCAGCAAATGAAATCGGGCCAGTCCTCACCGCTGCCGAAAATCCGCTCAGCGTATTCGGAAATTCAGGAAACCGTCAATGCGTTTACTGAAATGAAAACGATTGTCGAGCGCAGCCACAAAAAATACCAAGGCATCTTCAACAATATTCAGGACGTCTATTACGAAGCCTCGCTCAACGGCACATTGATTGAAATCAGCCCGTCGATTGAAAAAATTTCCCTCTACCGTCGACATGAGTTGATTGGTAAAACCCTGTTGAAAATATACGCTGACCCTGACCAGAGAAAAGATATCGTCCAATTGCTTTTAGAGAAAGGGCGCCTCAACGACCATGAAGTGCTTTTAATGGACAAGGATGGTCGCTTGAAGCATTGCTCTTTGAATTCCATGCTGGTGCGCACCCCTTCTGGAAAACCCCATCGCATCATCGGATCTTTGCGTGATATCAGCGATCGTAAATTGGCCGAGGAAGAGATCCTGGGGTATAAGAGACGCTTGGAAAACCTGGTCAAAGAGCGGACCCTCGAATTGGAGAAAGCCAACGCGGGGCTAAAGGGCCAGATTGCACTTCGTCGCGACACCGAAGCACAACTGAGGGTCAGCGAAGAGAAGTACCGAACCATTTTAGACACCATCGAAGAGGCCTATTTCGAACTCGATCGGTCGGGCACCCTGGTTTTTGTCAACGATGCGGCCAGTCTAATCATGGGGTATACCAGCCAAGAGTTGACAGGCATGCATTTCAGGCATTTTTCCGCCCATGGGCCCACCCGCGAGATTATCCGGGCATTTGGCCAAATGACCCGGTCGGGAGATCCGGTGAGGGTCATCACCCACCCGGTCATCACCAAAAACGGCAGCTACAAAGTGCTCGACCTGAGGGCTGCCCCGATTCGGGATTCAGCTGGAAGCATAATCGGATTCCGCGGGTTGGCACGTGATGTAACGGCCACGATCGTTGCCCAGGAGGAGAAGGAGAAGCTTCAGGGCCAACTCAATCATGCCCAGCGTATGGAGGCGGTTGGGACGCTGGCCGGCGGCATCGCCCACGACTTTAACAATTTGCTCATGGGAATCATGGGAAATGTTTCTCTGCTCAGCACGAAACTCGGCAAGGATCCAGCCTTTACCGAAAACATCGCGGCTATCGAGCAATGTGTGGAGAGCGGGGCCACACTCACCAGGCAACTGCTTGGCTATGCTCGCGGCGGCAAGTATAAGGTCACCACGGTTAACTTGAACGAAACGGTTCAACGGACGGCCGAGATGTTCGGTCGAACCAAAAAGGAGATCCAGATCAAAGCCAGTTACCAGGAAGCCATTTGGGCGGTGGAAGCCGACCAAGGGCAGATCGACCAGGTCCTGGTCAACCTATACGTGAATGCCTGGCAAGCCATGACCGAGGACATGAGCCTATCTTTGTCCACGACCAACGTCACCCTCGACAAGGCCTATACCGCATCCTTTAACGTCAAACCGGGACCGTTCGTGGCTGTCCATGTTCAAGATCGGGGCAGAGGCATCGACCCGGAAATCATGAAACGCATTTTCGAACCTTTTTTCACCACCAAAAAAATGGGCCGAGGAACCGGTTTGGGGCTGGCATCGGCTTTTGGTATCATAAAAAATCACGGGGGCATTATCGACGTGACGGGCCAGGTGGGACATGGAACCACCTTTTCCATATACCTTCCAGCCGTATCGCGTACCATTGAACAACCAGCAAGGCCCGCCCTCGTATTGCCGCAAGCCGCCTCCGGCACCCTGCTGGTGGTGGATGACGAACCTTATGTGTTGAAATCCCTGACGGCGCTCTTAGAAGACATGGGCTACGAGGCCATTCCAGCAAGTAGCGGCCAAGCAGCGATCGACTTGTTTGCCGCACACAGCCATCGCATCGACGGGGTCCTTCTGGACATGATCATGCCCGATTTAAGCGGTAAGCAGGTGATGGATCAGCTGAAAAAAATAGAGCCCGCCATCAAGGTGATACTATCCAGCGGATACAGCCTCAATGGACTGGGCGAAAATGGTCTGGACGCCCCCGGTGACGGTTTTATCCAGAAACCCTATCGAATCGAACAGCTGGCTGCGGCCATCAATGAGGTTATCTACGCTGGGGAAAAGTGAGCAGGCGGTCGGACCAACCGCATCCGCTACCAGGGATCTGCCTGCGGCGAACTCACTGGCCCGATGACAACGTGTCAGTTGCCAGATTGACGTGCAAGGGCAACACATGTCGACCGCGGGAGACTTCTCGGGTGCGTCCAAGGGACCAATCGCTGGAGCCCCGGCCATCAGCCATTCGTGAGGCGATTTGCCGCACCACGCCGGCAACATCGATGATTGGGTGGCGCATGAACACCTCGGGCAGGCCGTAGGTCAGGTTGCAGGACAGGCACTTGCCCGGTCGCTGGTTGAGTTGAAATTCGAAATCCACGCGTGCATCCGATGCCCCAACGTAGGCCAGAACGATGTCGTAGGCGCCTTCGGAAGCGTCTCCGAAAAGGGCTTCGAAGAAACGATCGGCACGGTCCGGAGGGAATATTTCATCCAGAACCTGTTGGGGAAACATTGCTTGGTATGCTTTTGTGGACATCGCTTGGGGTCCTCAGTTCAATCAAATCTTGATGGGTTGGCTTCAAACCGGCTGCTATGCACCCGGTCGCAAACGCAACCATTGAAGCACCAAGGTGCTTTTGCCTCGGTTTATCTACACTACCGGGCGCGCAAAATCAACCACGCGACCGCCCCATGGGGCCATCCGCCCGGTCGCGCGCATGTCCCTCAAGATAGTGCCGATCCAGCTGCCGATGGATGATTGGCAGCGACATCATCGGTGGCGGATCAAAGCCGAACACGCTGGATAGAAATTGCTCGGTGATCCGATATGTGGCTCCCCAAAGAAGTTCATGCTTTCCATCCTGGCGGTGAACGAAACAGGGCATATCCCGATCGCACATATGCGATCCGTCAGTCTTGCCGGTACGGAATGACAGTCGGTAGCGGGCGTAGTTGTCGACGTCCAAAAGTGCCGCCAAGGGAATACGCACAATCTTTTCGACCTCCCAGTTGGTAGAAAATTGCCGCTGGCGCCCCACCCATCCGACCAACGGATATATCGCCCGTTTAAACATGATGAGGTGTTGAGACGGCAGCGGGCCTAAAAAGGCGAGTGTAAAGGGATTGATTCGCATCTCTTCGAATCCTTCCCGCAAAGCGGTTGCCAATAGGAGGGCCAGTTTGGGCCAATCACTTTGGCGGTTGCGCCGCCACCAGTGTGCCTGAGGCCATCGCGACAACGGCGTTGCCGGAAGCTGCAATCCTTTGGACAGCAAGCGATCGACGGACGGCGAAACACCACCTCCCGGGCAACACAGATCTCCGGGCTGACGGACATGGCGGGAGCGCTTGTTCAATATCAACACCGGTTCCCCGCTGAGCCCTGTTCCCAGCAAAAATAGTACCGCAGATACATGCCGCAGGTCGCCATTGGCTTTGAACGCATAGCCTTCTATGCATTGGCGAAAAATGCGCTCGCGCACAAGTTGCACAAAGGCGCCGCTGGATGCGGGGAATGCGGGTATGGTGGCTTGCATTGGTGGCATCTAAAGCTACTTGACGATTCGGATGCGGCAAGTGGCGCGCAATCGATCCCAAAGGGCGCGAATGATCACAGCCGCAGCGTCCGTGGGCGCCAGATCCCAGCGTCCGGAAACGTGTCGGCAGTCCGACAGCAACGCGCGATTGGTGGAAAACAGTTTAAATTGACTGTTGATGTAGTTGCCCACGGTGAATTGCAAGGAAACCAGTTCATCTGCAACCATGTTGGCAATGGTGGTCCTGTCTTTCAACGACAAGCTTCTTTCCAGATGGGACACGGCTTCCGAGATGGATTTCGGTGGCGCTTGAGGGTTCGGAAACCGCTCCCGCGCCGCGACTGAAGACAGTGGCGAGACAAGTCCCGTATCCACCATGCAAAGAAAAAAGGTGGCTTCAAGGATGTTGGCCACGCGCAGACCCGCAGAATCCCCGTGGTGGCGGTCTATATCCCCGTCTACGTGCAACGCCTTGATTTGATTGTCGACGATCCAGCCGGCGATCATCCGTGAGGCCGAAAAGCCGTTTTTAACAGTCAAATTCAGCGCCAAAAACGGCTTATTCATCTGCAGGGCCGTCTTATTGACTGACAAATAGGCCAACGACGGTTGTGTTTGACGAGTGAAGAAAAGAGAGCCATCGGCAGCAGCGACACAGCGGTATTCTGCTGATTGATGGTCGTGATCGGCGATTGCTTCAATTTGATATTTTTCAGCAGCCGATTGTCCCGCACGACACCAACCGTGATGGCTTATTCCCAGTTTGATGGCCACGTCCAATGCAGCCACAGCGGGCACGGATTGGCCATTGGATATTATTTTATCTATCATCTGTCCCGCTCTTCGGCGATGGTTCCGGAATCGGCTGGCGGCACCCGTGTCGCCGGCAGAATTACCAGGCGCTGACCCGGATGGATAACCTCCTTGATACCCATGCGGTTCCAGATGAGCAGCGCGGCAAGGGGAACCTCGAATTTTTTCGCAATACCCGAAAGGCTGTCCCCCTCCCGGACCATGTAAATGCGTTGGCTGCGCTTGGTCTTTTCTACTTTGACCATGGTCGCCAGACGGTCTTTAAACCCTGGCCGGCCATCGACGGGAATGCTGACCGTCCGTGTACCGGCAGAAAGGTAATATCCGCGCAACTCTGGATTCAACTCTTTGATGGTTTTAAAATCCGACAACGCCGCCTTGGCAATCAGTCGCAAAGGGATATCGGCAAAAGCGTTGATCTGCACGGGAGAAAAGGTAAGCGGTGCGTAAAAGTCGCTGGTGGCCAAACTGAAGCCGTGTTTTTCGGGTGCCTCCAAAATACGTTTGATGGCCAGGATGCGAAAGATGAAACGCTGCGTTTCCAAGGGAAGGTAGAGGCGATAATAATCGGTGTTGTCCTGTTCCAGTATTTGTGCCTCCAGCCCCTCCTCGCCCATGTTGTATGCCGCCAGTGCGAGACTCCAGGCGCCAAACTGATCGTAGAGCGCTTTCAGGTAGGCCACTGCTGCCGGCGTACTGAGGAACACATTTCGACGTTCGTCGATGGCGCCGTTCACTGTCAAACCGTGTTTTCTGGCCGTCTGGGGCATCAGCTGCCAGACGCCCATGGCACCTTTCCGGGAACCGGCATGCAAACGGAGACCACTTTCAGCCACGGCCAGGTACTTGATGTCGTCGGGAAGGCCACTTTCTGCCAGCGTCTTTTCAATGTAGGGAAAAAAGCGCGTACTTCGTTTCAACCACAGGATCACCTGAGGCCGGTTT
>JASFFF010000014.1:0-20076 GCA_050124445.1 Desulfosarcina sp. | reverse complement strand
CTCTTCGTCGTAGGACATGGCCAGAAGGTCCGGGTAAAAGAGGATCACCAGCACGCCTATGACGAGTCCCATGCCGGCCATTATCCCCAAATCGCCTCCCGGAACGGTTAAGATGCTACCGAAAAGGTAGCTCATCAGATCGACATTGTAACCCGGGGTCAGATCGATAAGGATGATGCCGCAGGCCATGCCGACGGCCCAGATGACACCGATGATGGTGTCGGACCGGTGTTTGGACCTCAAACTCACGAAGCCCATGATCACCGCTGCCCCCAGTGAGAAGCCCAGCGTGCCGACCATATATGGCCAGCCCAGGTATAACGCCAGACCGATGCCGCCGTAAGCAGCGTGGGCGATGCCGCCGGAAAGGAAAACGATGCGGTTGACCACCACCAAGGTGCCCGTAATCCCGCAAATGATGCTGACCATCAGGCCGGCCGCCAGGGCGTTGCGCATGAATTCGAACTGAAGGGCCTCAACCATCGGTCACTCCTTGTGGTGTTGCAGCACCCGGTGCGGGAGGTGGCCGTGGGTGACCAGTTCCACGGGGCAGACCTCCTCGACCGTGCACGGGTACATGGTCTCCAGCATGGCGCCGGTAATTTCGGCCTGGTCATGATAGTGCAGGCCTTTGTTCACGCAGGCCACGGATTTGATGAACCGGGAGACCACAAGCAGGTCATGGCTGACCACCAAGATGGTAAGGTCTTGGTTGAGGGTCTTGAGAAGATGGTAAAACTCCGCCTGGCCTTTGGTGTCGATGCTGGCTGTGGGCTCATCCAGTAACAGCAATTTGGGTCGGCTTACCAGTGCTCTGGCGATAAACACCCGTTGGCGCTGGCCGCCGGAGAGTTCACCAATGCGACGGTGTGCGTGGTTGGCCATACCGATGCGATCCAATGCCGATAAAGCCTCCCGTCGGTTGGCGGCCGATTGGTGTGTCCAGCGTTTCTTCGGATCCAGCTTTCCCATCAAGACAACGTCCATAGCCGTAATGGGAAAACGACGGTTCATGTGAATATTTTGCGGAACATAACCGATGCATGCAGACGCCTTTTGCGGGATTTGGCCATCGACGAGGATGTTCCCCGTGTCAGGTTTCAACAAACCCAATATCAACTTTAACAGGGTGGTTTTGCCGCCGCCGTTGGGACCGATAATGGCGATGAAATCCCGCTGGCGGACAGAGAAGTTCACATCCTGCAGCACGGGTTCTCTGTTATAGGAGAAGTTAAGATCATTGATGTTGACGATCAGCATGGTTTATTCACCGGTTCTATCGCAAAGCGGCCTTAAACGTCGCTGCAACCTCACGCAGGTTGGCCATCCAATCTTCGGCCAAAGGATCGGCGAAAACCATCTGACCGCCAATCTTTCGGGCCACGACTGAGGCGCTCGTGGATGAAAACTGGGGTTGGACAAAAATAACCCGGATATCACGCACTCTAGCATGTTGGATCAGCACTTTCAACTGCGCCGGTTTAGGATCTTTGCCTTCGATTTCGATGGGTACCTGCTGAAGCCCGTAAGCGTCGGCAAAGTGTCCCCAGGCGGGATGGAAGACCATGAATTGCATCCCGGATTTGCCTCCAAGGATTTGCCGCAACTCGTTGTCCAGGCGGTCGATTTGGGCAACAAACTGGCGGAGATTGGCGTCGTAAACATTATTAATGATCATATTATTCCGGCATCGGATCGTTTAACCCAGCCGATCTTGTCGGCCGTATAGCTCACCAGCAGGTGGGTGTCGGATTCTCGCGAGATGCGCACTTTGGTTCCGGCATGCAGGACGAAGAGCTGGGTGGCGGTATCGTTTAAACCCGAGCGTACAGCGACTTCTTCCGGCAGGATCACCGCATGGCGGACCCGGTCGGCTTCTACATAATTGTAAGCGGCCGTGGCCGTGAAAAGGGCGGCTCCCGCTGTGATCATTACGATGCTGGGCCGCAGGAGGCGCCTGGCGCGCACGGTAAGGAATGCCAGAGCGATCCATAGCGCCGCATTGAGTGCGATGGCGACCCAGCGGATGGTGGCGCCGCTCAGCTGATACTTCCAAAAGAAAAGGATTTTAAGCAAGGGGGACGCTTGCATGCCCTGTTCGTCCTTGGTCAGGGTTAGGGCATAGTCGTGGTTAAAGCGCAGGTCGGGATCGTCGGGGATGCGTTTCAGGGCACGTTCGTACCACAGTATCGCATGCCCAAGGTCATCATTCTTCAGGTAGGCATTGCCCAGATTATAGTACAGCCGGCCGTTGTCCACGCCCTGTGCGGCAATGGCCTCGAAGGCCTCGATGGCTGCAGGCCAATCGCCTGCACGGTAGGCCTCGATGCCGGAGATGAAGGTGCGCGCCCTATCGGAAGCATGCAGATTGCCGGCAAGAACAATGATGGCCGCCCATGCCAACCAAATAATTGCGGGACGTCTCACTTGGTCAATTTCCTCACCGCCCGCCGGGTGCGTTTCATCAGGTCGTCGCGATTGTCGCTGTCCAGCGCAATCCCGGAGTAGTTGAATGATTCGATGGCTTCCAGCAGGCCCGCCGCGTCGGCGGCTTCCTTTGCACCCCACCCCATTTGCAGCAATCGGTCTTTGGCTTCCGACCAAGTGAGCGAGGTGCCCATGACTCCCTGCTTGCAGAGAATCGCCGACACCAGTGCCCGATACAGTGCCGAAAGGAATTCGGCATCCGATCCGCCTTCAGCGGAGGCAACTTTCAGTGCTGATTCGGCGCGTTTGGCCATGACTGTTTCCGGTGAATCGTCCTTTCTTTTCATTTGCAGGATAAACGCGGTCAAGGCATAGCCGACAACGGGCAGGATCATCAGGAGAGCGAACCACATGGGGCGCAGGGAGCCTTGCGGTTGGATGGCTTCCAGCCCCTCTTTGAGGGGCAAAATATCCCGACCGGTGAACTCGACTCGTTTTTTCAAGGATGTCGGCTGGATATCTGAGCCGCGAAACACATCGATATCGGTTTCGGCTGTGGCGGATGGGGTGACGCTCAGGTCGACGGCAGCTGTGTTAACCTGTCTGTAAGATCCCGTTTCCACATCGAAATAGGTCATGCCGATGGGGTCGATGCGGTATTGACCGGCTTTTACCGGAACCAGTGCTGTGCGGAAGGTCTTGCTGCCGGTGGTGCCGTTGGCACCCATCTGTATGGACGCTTCGGGACTGTCCGCGTAGGTTTTGAAATCAGTCGGCACCGGTATTTGCGGTGCCGCAGCATCCATGACGTTTCCCCTGCCGTTGATGGTTATGGCTAAGGTGGTGGAATCACCCACCTGGATATTACTTTTTTCGAGGTTGGCCTGGATATCGAAGGTGCCCACCAGGCCGGAAAATGTCGAACCGGCTGGCGGTGACGGCAGCGGCCTCACTTCCACGGTGATGGGATCCGTCTCCACCATGCGAGTGGTCATCTCCGTGCGCCCGAAAAAAGCGTCCATGCCGGCAAAGGGGCGCTGCCGCCGGCTGCGCTGCAGCAACCCCGCCTGCAGCACGGCAGGCTCGATGGTCCGCGTCCCGGTTTTCAACGGAACCAGGATGAAATTCACTTCGGTGACAATGAATTCCCGTCCGTTGATCATGGTCCGGTGGGACGGGCGGTCTTCCAGCTCCTGGAAATCGAATCCGTCAAACGCGGGCGCCTGGAACTTGGCCTCGGCGATCTGGACCGCATTGAACAGCCGAAAGGTGTAGACAAACTGCTGTCCGCGCCACGGTGACGATTCCGATACGGCGGCGGTTACGTATACATCACGCCTGCCACTGTCGACCGATGGCTGTTCAGATACGCTGATGCGGATGGGATCGGTGCGTTGGACCCTGCCGTCGATTGCCACTGGGATGGCCGGGATGGTTAGGTTGCCGGTTTTCAGAGGAATCAGCGCATAATTGTGAATCAATTGGCGTGACGTGCGGCCGTTGATCATCTGGAAACTGCTTGTCGACCCGCGGGAGACCACCTTGAAGTCGCTGATTCCGGAAAGGTCGATCTGGCCGTCACCGCCTTCAATGGTGATCTGCAAGGCGATGGATTCACCCACTGTCGCCTGGTTGCGGTCAACCACGGCGCGCACACCGGCTGCCTGGGCCACCGTCGATGCCAGGAGTATGATGGCGATTGCAATGGGCCACGATCTGACCATTACCAGTCCTTTTCCACGATGCGTCTGCCCGGTGCGGGCATGAGTGCCCGACCGGGTTGATCCTGCAGGCGGTTGAGCATACGTTCGGCCTGGCCGGGATCTCCCCCCTGATCCTCAGTTTGCCGGGCCGGGGCCGCTGTTTGCTCCTGGGACGGATCTGTCTCTGATGGTGCCGCTTGCTGACCGGCCTGTTGGTCATTCATCTGATCGCCGAATTGGCGTTGCTGCTCGTCGCTGCCGGCCCGATCGTCATCGGCGCCCTGTTGACCCTGTTCGCGATCCTGCTGGGACGGCGAATCCTGAGCCTGATTCGATTCGGCATCGTCCTGTTGATCCTGCTTGCCCTGGTTCGGATCCTGTGTACCGTCCGTCGATTGTTGCTGTTGCGCCAAGACCTGTTTGACAAATTCCAAGTTTTCCTTTGCCAGGCGATCGTCGGGGGCAATTTTCAGGGCCGCCTCATAATGACCGATGGCCGCTGCGGCATTGCCCCTGCGGAATTCGGCATTGCCGAGATTATACAGGGCCTTGCGTTTCAGCTCGTTATCGTCGGTCTTCAGGACCTGTCTGAAGTGGTCGGCGGCCGCGTCGAAGTCGCCGGTTTTATAGTAGGCACCGGCCACATTGTAAAGGAGATGGGGCGCCTCCGGTTCATTGAGCTGGGCGTCGGTGAAGTGTTTGAGCGCCGTTTCGAATTCACCCTGTTCGTAGGCCGCGATGCCGTCACGGGTCTCGCCGGCCTCGGCCGCGACCATCGGCAGGATAAGCCATCCGGATAGGATCAAGGCCAAAGCGGATTTACGCGTCACCGGCAGCAGCAGTTCGGCCACCAGACAGATCAGGGCCAGGGCCAAGGGCCATTGAAAACGGTCCTCCCATACCTGTTTGCGGCCGGAGGTGAGCGTCTGGGCGTCCATTTTGCTGCGGATTTCATCGGTGTAGATGGCATCCAGGTCCATGTTTCCGGCCACCGATCGCACATAGGTGCCATCGGTGATCACGGCCATCTTTTTCAAGGTGGTTTCGTCCCGCTGGGAAAGGACGATCTGACCGGTGCGATCCTTCTTGAAACCACCGGAGGCCTCTGGAATGGGGACACCCTCGGCGCCGCCGACACCGATGCAAAACAGCTTGATCTCTTTTCGTTTCAACGCCTCGGCAGCCTTCAGGGGATCGCCGCTGCCGGTATTCTCACCGTCGGTAATCAGAATGATGGCCTTTTCTGCAGGGCTTTTGGGGTCGAAGCTACCCATGGCCGTCTGCAGGGCGGCCGTGATATCCGTGCCGCCTACCGGCAGGTAATCGGGAGACAGGACGTTGAGAAAGAGGTTGAAGGCGTCGTAATCCAGGGTCAACGGACACTGCAGAT
Organism: Desulfosarcina sp.; assembly: GCA_050124445.1. Classification (GTDB taxonomy): domain Bacteria; phylum Desulfobacterota; class Desulfobacteria; order Desulfobacterales; family Desulfosarcinaceae; genus Desulfosarcina. Next base: position 14,556 of record JASFFF010000014.1, on the reverse strand, counting down.
AGGCGGTACCGGCAAAGGCCACCAGCCCCACACGGTCACCCTGGAGCATGGCCAGTAGGTCGAAGACCTCCCTTTTGGCCCGTTCGAGGCGGGAGGGTTGAACGTCGGCAGCAGTCATGGATCGGGAGCAGTCCAGGGCGATGACGATGTCCACCCCCCGTTGACGGATTTCCCGCCAGCGAAACCCGTATTTGGGCCCGGCCAGGGCGATGGCGACAAACAGTACGCTGGCCATGAGCAAGGCCGCTTTGATCCAGCGCCGACCACCCATGGTGTCCGGGGCGATGGTATCGAGGCCATGGGCGGACGAAAAGCGTTGCAGGATGTCCCGCCGTCGCCGGTTACCGTAAACCACGACCGCAACCAACAGGGGGATGGCCCAGATGAAAAACAGCATTTCGATTCTGAAAAATGTCATGGGATCGTCAGGTAGCGTGTATGCCGCAGGGTCAGGTACACCCCGATCAATGCCAATGCCGGCAACAGAAACCAGGGATACATTTCGTCATATTCGGCGAAAATTTCCATCTTCACCTCGGTGGTCTCCATGGCATCGATGGTGGTATAGATTTTTTCAAGGCTTTTCAGGTTTTCCGCCCGGAAGTAAAGCCCCCCGGTTTTATTGGCAATCGCCTTGAGGGCCGCTTCATCAATGTTCACCCGTTGGTAGATATAGCGTTCGCCGAACAGGGGATCTTTCACCAGAAACGGCGCTTTGCCACGCGAGCCCACACCGATGGTGTATATTTTAACCCCTTTTTCCACGGCGATTTCCCCGGCGGTGTCCGGCGTCAGTTCACCGGCGTTGCTTTGACCATCGGTGAGCAGGATGATGATGTTGGATGTGCTTTCGATGTCCGCCAGCCGTTTCAGGGAGATGCCGATGGCGTCACCGATGGCCGTGCTTTTTCCGGCGGCACCGATATCCAAGCGGTCGAGCATGCTGACCACGGTGTTGTAGTCGCGGGTCAGGGGCAGCTGGGTATAGGCATGGGTGCCGAACACCACCATGCCGATGCGGTCGCCGCTGCGATTGGCCACGAAATCCTGGACCACGCCCTTGATTGCTTCCAAACGGTTTACCACGCGGCCCTTCATTTGAAAATCCAGGGCGGCCATGCTCTCGGACAGATCGATGGCCAGGACGATATTGATGCCTTCGGTCTGGATGTCGGTACGCTCCGTGCCCCACTGGGGCCGGGCCAGGGCGATGACGATCAATACAAAGGCCGCATACTTCAGTGACGGCACCAGTCGGTGAAGCCGCAAGGCCAGGGATGCTGCGACATGGGCGACCGGAAACAGGGCGCTGGCGGCCATGGTCGGCTGTCGGTGCCGCCGATCCCGGTACCACCAGACGGCCGGCAAAAGAAGCAAGAGCAGCAGGAAATAGGTGGATGCGAAACGAAACATAAGGGTTTTAAATCACAATACTCAATATCCAAATAACAAATAAATCACAAAGCCCAAAACTCAAATTCCAAACAGGTCGTACGATGGGGACGGTTGTCGTTTTGATATTGTAAATTGGATATTATTTGAGATTTGGTATTTGTCTATTGGAATTTGTATTCTCCTGGGTGGTGGTCGCCCTTGGTTCAATATCGATATTGTCTTTTTCCATTGGAAACGTTTGCGTGGTCTTGCGCACAAACTCCCGAGCGAAAAACAGATCTGCTTCCATCTGTTTTTCAGCGATTGCCTGGCCGCCGAATTTAACCGGGTCCATGGCCCGGCAGAGTCGCTTGAGCCCCCGCGCCAGGTCCGTATCGATGCTCAGATGGTCGATACAGGGCACAAATTCTTCGGTGGTCATTTCCGTCGCCCCCACACCAAAGCGGCCGAAGACATACCGGCGCAGGATGGCCGAAAGACGAAAATAGAAGGTTTTGCCGTCCATTCCGCGCACATCGGACAGTTGATCCAACGCCTGCCGGGCCACCATTTCAGGAGGTTGTTCGGGAACGATGGTTTCAACGGATCGCGATTTTTTGATTTTTTTCCACAGCCACCAGGCCAGGGCTGCCAGCATAACTGCACCTATGGCAATCAATCCGATCCACAGCCAGGAGGCATCCAGACCCACCGGCACAGGCGGCAGAATATCATGGATGTCGGTCATGGGGGCCGGCACATCCGGTGAGGGAGCGGTTGCCGTTGCCTCTGACCCGGTTAGCGCTGAAGCATTCCCTTCCAGTACCTGAGATGGTTGGAGAAAGGCGAAAACGAAAAAGACAAGTCCCATGGCAGCTGCGGCATGGACGCTGCGAGGATGTTTTTGGCAAGGCCAGAGGGAGGAAGCTGCATTACAAATACCGCAACGATCGATAACGCAGCCCAAAATCATTCTCGTGACGTCCGTCATCTTCATCGCCGCCGCTGTTCCCTGTACCTGAAGTACCTCACCAGGGCTTCGGCGACATCGCCGTCGGTGGGCATCTCGATACAGTCCATATCCATGTGTTTATGGGTTTTTAGGATGTGTTCGTAGGTCCTCTGTCGACTGGTCGTGAAGGCATCGCGTGTGCGGCGGTCCGAGGCGTCCATGTATCTTACGGCACCGGTTTCCAAGTCCTTGAGGGCCACGATGCCAGTTACCGGCAGATCGAATTCGCCGGGGTCGCTGACCAGCACGCTGATCAGCTCGTGTTTACGGGCAGCGGACTTGATTTTCAATGTGACATTGCGGTTGAAGTCTTCGATGAGGAAATCGGAAATCAAAAAGACGACGCTGCGTTTGCGACATACCCGTGCCAAAAAGCCGACGGCTTCGACAATGTCGGTACCGGCGTGGTCCGGTTCGAAGGTGAAGATTTCGCGTATCAGACGCCACACGTGGGCCGATCCCTTCTTGGGTGGAATGTAGCGTTCCACTTGGTCGGTGAACAAAATGGCGCCGGCTTTGTCGTTGTTGCGAATGGCATTGAAAGCCAGAATGGCGGCGATTTCCGCAGCGGTTTCACGTTTACTGCTGTCCGTGGTGCAAAAGCGGCCCGACCCGCTCATATCCACCAGGAGCATGACCACCTGTTCGCGTTCTTCCCGATAGCGCTTGATGAAGGGTTTGCCCATGCGGGCCGACACCTTCCAGTCGATGCTCTTGACATCGTCTCCGGACGTGTATTCACGCACCTCTTCGAACTCGATGCCCGCCCCCCGGAAGATGGACCGGTATTGCCCGGCCATGATCGTGTTGACCATACGGCCGGTGCGGATGTGGACTTTTTTTATTTTTTTAATGATTTCCGGAGAGAGCATGCTATTAATGTGGTAAATGCAACTATCTAAATTCCAATCCAAATAGGATGGCCCCGCAAACCCGGAACCGTCTTCTATGGCACCTCGACCGAATCGAAAATATGGCCGATGATTTGATCGCTGTCCATGTCTTCTGCTTCCGCCTCGTAGGATAGCAGGATCCGGTGCCGCAATACAGCCGGGGCGATGATTTTGACATCTTGAGGGGTCACATAGGCCCGGCCCTGCAAAAAGGCATGGGCTCTCGCGGCCAGGCTCAAGAAAATGGTTGCCCGCGGAGACGCCCCGAATTGAATGTAGTTGGCCACATCGATGCCGTAGGCGCTCGGATTGCGTGTGGCGAAAACCAGGTCAACGATATACTCTTTGAGCTTCTCTTCCATGTAGATGGTATTGATCAAACTGCCGATGGCGTTGATTTCCTGCGGGTCCAGGACCGGTTGCACGCGTTCAGGCGCATCGAAGCCCACTCGCTTAAGGATTTCTTTTTCTTCCGCCTTGTCCGGGTAGTCGATCAAAATTTTAAGCATGAATCGATCTACCTGGGCCTCGGGCAATGGGTAGGTTCCCTCTTGTTCAATGGGATTTTGCGTCGCCATGACCAGGAAGGGGTCGGACAGGGGAAAGGTGGCCTCGCCGATGGTCACCTGGCGTTCCTGCATGGCCTCCAAGAGGGCCGACTGTACCTTGGAGGGTGCCCGGTTGATTTCATCGGCCAGGATGATGTTGTTGAACAAAGGGCCCTTTTTAATGCTGAAATCACCGGTTTTGGGCCGGTATATTTCCGTGCCTACCAAATCCGCCGGCAACAGGTCGGGGGTAAACTGGATGCGCTTGAAATCGGCATGAACCGTATCGGCCAGTGCTTTGACCGCACTGGTTTTGGCTAAGCCCGGCACACCTTCGATGAGAATGTGGCCGCGGGTAAACAGCCCTATGAGCAGCCCGTCGATCAATTCCCGCTGGCCCACCAAGATTTTGGAAATCTCATCCCGGATTCTGTTTACCACGAGATGTTTGGCTTCAATTTGCGCATTCAGTTCTTCCAGCGGCACGGTGTACTCCTTTTGCCCGGTAGACGGTGTTTGGTTGGTTGCCGTGGAAATCCGGCAGGGTGGTGCCGTAGCCTTATTCATCGGGAAAATAGATGAGGAACAGCGCCTTGTCAAGGTGCCTGAGCGTCCGGCGGCAACTCTGCGATTGAGCGGTAATTATTTGAAAACAAATAGTAAAATGCCACCATCCAAACGGCATGGAAAACCCTTCGTGGGCGGAGGGAGGTTGCCTTAATCGTCTTTTTTGCCATAGCCGCCTCCGCCCGGGGTCAAGATACGGAATCGATCCCCGGGATTGGCCAAAATTTCGTTTTTGGCGCCCAGGTTCAATTTTCGTCCATCGCGGTGAATAAATATGTTCTTGCCTCGCTTTGCGGCACCGCCACCCCCAAGGCCATAGGGTGCAAAAACCCGGCGTTCGGAAAGAATGGCCATGTTCAACGGGTCTAGGAATTCCACTTCACGCACCAGGCCGTCACCACCCCGATACCGGCCCTCACCGCCGGAGCCACGGCGAATGGAAAATTCTCTGAGCAGAAGCGGGTAGCGTCGCTCTAAGATTTCCGGATCCGTGATGCGCGTGTTGGTCATGTGGGTGTGTACACCGGTCTGGCCATGCCAAGTGGGGCCCGCCCCGGCACCGCCGCCAACGGTTTCGTAGTAGCCGAAGCGATCATTTCCGAAAGTGAAGTTGTTCATGCAACCTTGAGAGGCTGCTGCCACGCCAAACGCCTTCAGGATGACGTCAACCACCCGCTGGGAGGTGAGCACGTTGCCTCCCACCACGGCTGCGTCGACGGATGGGTCCAGCAGGCAGCCCGGGGGGATGTGAATGGTGATGGGGATCAGGCAGCCGTCGTTGAGGGGCAGATCTTTTTTGATCAGGCACCGCAGGCTGTAAAGAATGGCGGAACGGGTAACGGCGGCAGGGGCATTGCAGTTGCCCCATATTTCCGGTCCCGTACCGCTAAAATCGAACACGGCGCTACCATCGCTGCGGTCGATGGTCAGCGACAGCACGATGGGGCTGCCGTCATCCAGATAGTCCACCGCGCGCACCGTGTCCTTCGCCTGCATGCCCTTGGACAGAGAAAGCTCTTTCAAACGGCTGCGCACTGCCATTTCGGCGGCGTTTTGCACGTGACCCATGTAAGCCTGGACCACATCTAAACCATAGTGATCAACCATCTCCAGCACCAGTTCGATTCCCTTTTGATTGGCGGCCACCTGGGCTTTAAGGTCAGAGATATTATCGGCCAGCAGGCGGCTGCCGGCGATGGTTGGCCGCCCCGGTCGCGGGGTGCGCTTTCCCGGGGCCAGTAGCCGTTCGCTGATGCCCTCCTCCTGGAAGATGCCGTCCTGCACCAGTTTGAACGAGGTGATGCAGGCACCCTCTTCCTCAATGCTTCGCGAATTGGGCGGCATAGAACCGGGGGAGATGCCGCCGATGTCGGCATGATGACCCCGGCTGGCCACCCAGAAAATGATCGCTCCCCGGCGAAACACCGGCGTGATCACGGTAATGTCGGGCAAGTGACTGCCGCCGGCCGCCGGATGGTTGGAAACCAGCACGTCTCCCGGCATCAGGTTGTCCGCCTGACGGCGGATCTGTTCCTTGACGGCGGCACTCATGGCCCCCAGGTGAACCGGCAGATGGGGTGCGTTGGCCACCAATGAGCCATCGGGACCGAACAGGGCGCATGAAAAATCAAGGCGTTCTTTGATATTTGTTGAGATGGCCGTTTTCTGCAACATGCGACCCATCTGCTCGGCAATTGACATGAACAGGTTGCTAAAAATGGACAGCTGGATCGGATCCACCCGGGTGCCCAATTGACCGCTGCTGACCTGGCCAACCTGGATGGCAATGTCTCCATGGCGGCTGACGGTGGCCCGGCAATTCGGCTCCACCACAATGGTGGCCGTGTCTTGGATGATAATGGCCGGGCCATCAATGGCATGGCCGGCTTTTAGATCGCCCATAGTGAAAATGGCGGTTTCATACCAGCCATCTTCAAAATAGCAGGGCTTGGCATCCACTGCTTGTGCCGGTTTATCTGCCGTGTCAATGACAACTTTGCGCAAACCCGACGCTTTACCGCTGGCGCGGATCCGCAGGTCGTCCACAAGAATATCGCGTCCTTTCAAATCGAATCCGAATTCGCGGCGGTAGGTGGCCTTAAAGGCGGCAAGAAAATTACCATCTTCAGGCTCGGGAATCATCAGCGCTGTGTCCGTGCCCTGGTAGCGCATGTTCAGATAGCGGGTAGCCCGGATCTGGTCGGATGAAAAGCCTTGATTGCCAAGCTCTTCAAGCGCTTCAGCCTGAAGGACCGATAGCTGATCCAGCAGCACCGGGTACCGGTCATCGGTGTAGATTTCAGCGGCCGGCTGCTGTCGCTCGGCCACCACATCGGCAAGGCCGATGCCATAGGCCGAGAGGATGCCGGAAAAGCGGTGGATGAATATTTTGGTAATGCCCAAAGCGCGGGCGATGGCGCACGCGTGCTGGGCGCCGGCACCGCCGAAGGTGGCCAAAACGTGCACCTTGATGTCGAAGCCGCGCATGACCGAGATTTCGCGTATGGGCCGTACCATGGTTTCGTTGGCCACCTGGATAAACCCCATGGCCACCTGTTCAACGGTCATGGGAGGATGGCCGATTCGGCGATAATGATCATTGATTCGTTGGGTCAGTTCATCCATGGCTGTTCGAGCCGCCGCCAGGTCCAACGGCTGGTCTTCGGTGGTTCCAAAAATATGTGGAAAATAGTCCGGCTGCAGGCGTCCGAGGATCAGGTTGGCGTCGGTAACCGCCAGATGACCGCTTTTACGGTAGCATACCGGTCCCGGATGGGCGCCGGCCGATTCGGGGCCTACCATGAACATGCCGCTGTCGAAAAACAGGCGGCTGCCGCCGCCAGCAGCTACGGTCTTGATGTGCAGTTGCGGCGCCTGTATGCGCACACCAGCTGTTTCCGTTTCAAACACCAGCTCATAGTCGCCGCCGAAGCGGGAGACATCCGTGGAGGTGCCGCCCATGTCAAACCCGATTACCGGCTGACGATCAATGTCGCTGTAGGTGGTCATGGCGTACCCCACCACCCCGCCGGCCGGACCGGAGAGAATGGCGCGGCTACCGGTAAAATCATCGGCCCGGGCCAGGCCGCCGTCAGATTGCATAAACAGCAGCCCGGTTCCCTCTAAACCTCCGACAAACCCTTGTTTAAAGCTGTTCAGGTAGGCTTGAATATGGGGGTTGAGGTACGCGTCGGTCATGGTGGTGTCACCGCGTGCAACCAGTTTGACCATGGGCATTACCTGGGAGGAGAGGGATACTTGGTTGAATCCCATCTCTTCAGCCAGCCGGCCCACAGCCAGTTCGTGCTGCGGCCAGGCATAGGCGTGCATAAACACCACCGCTAGGCTGCGGATGCCCTGGTCTAAAATCCCCTGCAGGGTGGGCCGCAGCGCCGAGACATTTAACGCCTCAAGAACCACCATGCGTTCGCCGGTGATGCCCTCGACCACCGGCAGATCGGAATCGTCTTCATCATCCCTGAGCATACGTACGCGCTCATCCACCTCCACGACCGTCTCGTAAAGCAGATCTGGTTTACTGATTTCCAGGTCAAAGATGTCGGGACGGTCTTGGTTTCCGATCTGCAGGATGTCGCGGAACCCCCGGGTCACCATCAAGGCGCAGCGAGCACCTTTGCGTTCCAGCAGGGCGTTGGTGGCCACGGTCGTGCCCATGCGGATCCACTCGATGTTATCCGCCGGCACGCTGCTTTGTGCAATGTCCTTGCCGGCGGTTTCGGCCAGTATTCGCCGAATGCCCTCTCGTGGGGCGTCTTCGTAGTTTTGGGGATCTTCGGATAGCAGTTTGACCACCCGAAATCCGGATTCACCGGGAACCTCGGCGTAGATATCGGTAAATGTGCCACCGCGATCGATGGAAAATCGGTATTTTTTGGGATCGGTCATGACAGGCTACTTTTTTTCATCATATCAAGTACTTGAATCAGGCGACCAACCAGGTGGTCGTGATAGGCCCTGCCTTTTTCCGCTGATGCCTGGCTGGGCCGGCCGGTGATGGTGTCTCCGGTATGGTTAAAAAGGTTATTCTGTTGCATGGCGTGCTCCTATTTGGCCGTCATCAGTTTGGGGAGATAGAGGGCGATTTCAGGAAAAAGAGTGATGATGGCCGTGGTCAGCAGCATAAGAAAAAAGAACGGCAGGGCCTGTTGGGCGATGCGCATAATGGGGTCACCGGTGAGGCCCTGAATGACAAATAGGTTGAATCCCACCGGCGGTGTGATTTGACTCACCTCGACCATTAGGATCAGATAGATACCGAACCAAATGGGGTCGAAGCCGGCTGCGGTAACCATGGGCAGGGCAATGGGCAGCGTCATCACAACGATGGAAAAGCCGTCGAGCAGGCAGCCCAGCACCACGTAGACCATACCCAATAGCACCATCAGTGTGTACGGCGACAGGTCCAAGCCAGTGATGGCCGTAGTAATGGCCGCCGGAATACCCAAAAAGCCCATCACCCGAGAGAGAAATCCCGCCCCGACAACGATCATCATGATCATGGCATTGGTTTTTACGGCACCCACAAGGCATTCAAAAAGGATCTTCACAGTCAACTGTTGATTCATCAAGGCGAATATGGTTGCCCCCAACACACCCAGTGCGGCCGCTTCGGTGGGGGTGGCAATACCTGCGTAAATGCTGCCCAGCACCATCAGAATCAGGATGACAGTCGGTGCCAGGTCTTTGAGGGCCCGGAGGCGTTCGGCCCAAGAGTAGGTGTCCTGCATTCTCGGGGCGATTTCTGGATTGCGGATACCGCGATAGATAATGTAGGCCGAATAGATCCCGGACAACAGGATTCCCGGCATGATTCCGGCCATAAACATCTTGCCGATGGAGACTTCTGCCAAAATGGCATAGACGATCATGATCAAGGACGGCGGGATGAGGAACCCAAGGGTGCCGGCACCGGCCAACGACCCTTGGGCGATTGAGCGATCGTAGCCCAGCTTGTCCAGCTCGGCCAAGGTGATGCGGCCCACGGTGGCGGTGGTGGCCGCACTGGAACCGGATACGGCGGCAAAAAGGGTGCAGGAGATGATATTCATCAACAAAAGCCCCCCGGGCAGTCGATAGAGCCAGGGCACCAGCGCCCGGAATAGCCGTTCGGAAATGCCTGATCGGTAGAGTATTTCACCCATGAGAATAAACATGGGCAGGGCTACGTATTCCCATTTTTCAATGGTGGCCCACACGGATGAGGCCATGTTGTTGCCGGCTGGCAGGCTGCTGAAAAGGGTCATGCCTACCCAACCAACGATGAACAGGGAAAACCCCACCCAAATACCGGCGCCCAGAGTCACAAACAGGGCACCGAAAACGACCATGGACATGGTGGCCATGCTGGGATCCATTAGACCACCTCCGTTTGCGAACCGATGGCCAAAAATGTCTTAACGGTGGTGCCGATCAACTGGATCAGAAAGCAGGTCGCGCCAATCAGCATGAGGGTTTGGGGGATCCATAGTGGGGTTTGCGTGAGGGTCCCGGAAGTGGATTGATAGCGGATGGTGGATTGGACCATTTTAAACAAGTACCACCACAGATAGCCCATAAAACCGGTGGTAGCGCCTGTGGCAATAAAAGTGACGATGCAGGCGAGTCGAGGGGGCAGAAAGCTAATGATCAGGGTGATGCGGATGTGACCCTTTTCCTTCAGGCAGAACCCGGCGCCCAAAAAGATGATGGCCGCAAGGCCGTAGGCACTGTATTCATCGGCGATCAAGGTGGTTTTACTCAAGGTGTTCCACAAGACAATTTCCGTCAGGATCAGCAGCGTCATAAAGGCCAGCATGACGGCGGAAATCGCGGCCATCCAGTCGCTCAGTTTCTCGGTTGCGCGTACGATTCGGTGCATGGTCCCGTCAGCTGGGTTGGCTATTGTCATATATCTTTACAATTGGTTTACCCGGGGTTGTACTAAAGGCGTCGGTTGTGGTTCAGACCAAGGCCGCAGGGCAGGCGCAACCGCAGGCGTAGTCGCGCTGCCTCCAGGATTGCGCCTGCCTGAGAACGCCGGTCTGAGCCGTTAGATAGGCCTTCTGGGTGTTCCCGGCTTATTTGCCGGTGATGCGCGTGTATTCATCCAATATCGCTTGAGCATCGACGCCGGCCTTTTTGGCCCATTCACCACGCAGCGCCGTTCCAATGGCATCCAATTCTTTGCGGAACGCTTGGCTCACGGGTGCCACGGTCATGCCATTGTCCACCAGTGTGGCGCGGCTCTTGCGGTCCATGTCACCGGCCAGGTTCCACATCTCATCCTCCATTTGAGCGGCAATTTCCAACACCTTGGACTGGATGTCCAGCGGCAGTTTACCCCAGGCGTCCAGGTTCACGTTGACCATGTTGACCGGGCCAACGATATTGATGGGGGTAAAATATTTGAGCACTTCCCATGCTTTGGCATCCACGCCGGAAACAGATGAGGTGTACATAGAGTCCAGCAGACCCGCCTTCATGGCAGGATAGACTTCGGAGAAAGGCATCTTGCGGGCGGCGATATCTGTGGCTTTGCCGAAGGCCAGGCCGGTGCCGTCATAAACCCGCATTTTCAGTCCCTTGAGATCGGCGGCGGTGTTGATGGCTCGCTGGGTGTAGATGCCGGAAAAGGGCCATACGGAGGTGTACAGGGTAAACTGGTTGAATTTTTTCAGCACGTTGGCATAGGTCGGTTTGGACAGCTGATATAACAGGCGTTGTTCGAAGGCGTTGCTGGAGATAAATGGCTGGGCGGTCAAGGCCAGCACAGGGGCATCGCCTTCCACCATGCCGGTGGGGACTTCGGCCACTGCCAATTGGCCTTCAGCCACTGCTCGAAGCAACTCGGGTCCTTTGAAACCGAGCGCTGCACCGGGATGCAACACGATGGTCAGTTCCCCATCGGTGGCCTCAGCCACTTTGTCGGCAAAGCGCTGGGCGCCTTGTGAATGGAAATTGCCTGCCGGGTAATTCAAGTGCATGTCCCACTTGGTTTTTGCAAAACCATCGCAGACAAAAAAAACGGTTGCCATGACACAAAACAGAAACCATAGGGCTCTTTTCATTGTCCTTCCTCCTTTCAAGCTGTCGGTTGTTCAATATGTCGGATTGCGTGTTCATCTGTGGATCGGGGCAATCCCTATCCAGGCCGCAAGAGCGCGGCTCAAGTGGTCAGATACTGGATCATCCGATTTTTAAATACCTGAATATGCGCTTTGATGACCGTTTTGAGACCGGCTTCATCTCGCGACTGGATTCGTTCTATGATCTGCGTGTGCTGGGCAACGACCGAGTCGTAGTGGTCTTTCAGAGATTGATTGGTTGTCTTCAAACCGGGTGCTTTGCACCCGGTCACAACCGCAACAATTGAAGCACTAAGGTGCTTTTGCCTTTCCGGCCGTTGGCCGGAAAGGCAAGCCACCCGCTACGCGGGTGGTCGTTGACTCAGGTCGATTTCGTTGCCATAGGAAAGATAGGCCAGGCGATTGGTTTCGCAGCGCACCTTTTGAAGCGCCTGAATCAGATACAGGGTTTGTGTATTTCAAATAGATGTCAAGTCAGTAGTGTCCGGTTAAGCGGAAATACGAGTATTTTGCGCTCTTAACCTACTGATATCATTGAGAGCGAAATACGAATTCAAATGAAATCGATTCCCTTCCAAATTCTTCGCAAAGCCACGTTTTGCATGGGTTTGTAAAGATTGCTTCAGAGTTTAACCGGACACTACTGATGTCAAGTATATTTTTATTTCTTTTCAACCCAACGCTTCATAGTAAATTGATAATATTTTATATTTGTGTATTATGACTTCTACTCAAATGGCCTCAGTTGCAAGCCATGCGTCGGGCAAGTCTCAACGGTTATCCATCCGGTACGTTCCATGAGAACCATGCAATCAGCCATGTTGTGGATGGTCGGCACGGCATTTTTTTGCATTAGTTTTGTCGTCCTGTCCATCGCTCTGTTTCTGCTTTCACGCAAGCGTGTGTTCGCCTTGGCGCGTTTCCTTTTTACCATCCAGGTGAAGCTTATGGGTATCCGTCTCTCAGTGACGGGCTTGGACCATCTGGATCGGCGCCGGACCTATCTGATGATGGGCAACCATCAGAGCCTCTTTGATCTCTTCGTGATCCCTGCCGCCATTCCTTTGACCTACGTGGCTGTTGAGGCCGCCTACCATTTTTCAATTCCCTTGTGGGGCAGCCTGATCACTCGCTGGGGGTGTATCCCGATTCATCGGCGCAACTTGGAAAAAGCCAAGCAGAGCCTTGAAATCGCCAAACAACGTCTAAAGGAGGGTCTGTCGATCATTATCCTGCCCGAGGGGCATCGTACCCTCACCGGTGAGATGGGTACGTTTAAAAAAGGGCCCTTTCATTTGGCCCGTCAGGCGGGGGCCGATATTCTGCCTTTTGCCATCAGCGGTCTCTACGAGTACAACCGCAAAGGATCTTTCCATCTGAATCCTCAAGCGGTGCGGGTCTCCATCGGCCAGTCGATCCCCTATTCGGTTTGCTCACGGATGACGACGGAGCAATTGCGTGATCATGTGCGCGGCATCATCGTCAATCTGGCCTGTGTTCATTGGCCAGGAACGTGATTTCAGGTCGCAGGGAGGGCGTTTATGGCAAGGACTCGACTTTTTTCAATAGCCGGCGGGCGTTTGCGATGTTCTCGCGGGCTTTGGCATGGTCCGGATTACAGGCCAGCGCTTTTTCCCATTCGGCGATGGCCTGTTGCAGATTTTCATTGATGTAGTGCTTGACACCGCTGCGGTAATAAACCTGTCCCAATTTGACCAGTCGAAGCTGTACGGTCTGCTTTAGGGCCGCGCTGGGTTCGTGGCCATCATCCGCCCTGGCCAGCACCTCCCGGGCCTCAAGGTAGCGGCCGTGATCGACATGATCTTGAGCCAAGCGGAAGCGGGCTTCGTTGACCAGATCGGCGGCAGTAACGTTTTCCGGGACCTGCTCCAACAGCTTTTCAGCCACACCCAAGCTCTGCGCATACTTTTCCTGCTCGAGTTTTCTGCGTGCATCGGCCAGATCGAGCGTGAGTTGGCGCTGAGCCAGCCCAGCGCCCAGCTTTTCAGCCGCGCTATCTTTCCCAGCGAAGCCATCGGGGACCAGGTCCAGGGATTGCCGGGCCTCATCCAACAATCCTTCTTCGATCTGGGTGTGCGCCTTTTGCAGGTAAATGGTGTGGATGAGCAGTTGGACGTCGGGGTTGGTGGTATCCCCCCGGGAGGCGGCAACCAGGGCACCGTCGAAATCATTTTTTGACAGCCGTTCGCGGGCTTTTGCCAGCCAATTGGGCGCTTTTTTGGGAAGCCGCTCTTGGGGTGCACCTTTTTCCAGCTTGGGCAGGATCAGGATTGATCCGGGTGTCAACACGTCGGTTGGGTGCAGATCGTTAAACCAGGCCACCAGAAAGGCTTTTTTTTCGTCACCGAAGACTTTTTCAGCCACGGTAGCCGGTTGGTCACCGGCCACCGAAAGGTAGACCCTCAGGGGAAAGGCGGAGAAGCGGGCGTTGATTTGTTTCAGTGCCGGTTGAAACCGAGGATCCAGCCGAAGGGCGGCTAAAAAATGGTTTCGGGCGGTGGTCAGCTTATTTTGGTTCAGGTCTTCCAGGCCTTCCAGATAGTGCGACTGAACCGCCGCAGCGATTTTTTTTTCCAGCCGCCCAATTTCACGATTGGCATCGGACGGGTCGTTGGCAATACGCTGAACCAGCTGCCAGTGCGCCAAGGCCATGTTGAGCTCGCCGCTTGCCTCCAGATCACGTGCCCGGGTGCTCATTTCTTCTGCATGGTTCGCCCGCCACCACGGCCCGGCATGCCAATATTCTGGTAACTTTTTCAAACCGCCAGTGCACCCACCCAAGCTAAGCCCAGCCATGATTGCAAGCACGAACATCCAATGTTTCATCAGTTGAGATCCGCTGCGATTTTCGTAGTGAGTAGCCGGCCGAATCGACCCGGTTGTGTCCGGACGTCAACAATGGTTCGATGGATGCCGAAGCGATCCGCAAAAAAGGGCGTGTCACCCGGCGAAAGGCTGAAAGCGGCCGAAAAACCGAGTTTGGCGGCCATGGCTGACACCAGGCTGTTGCTGCGGCCTTGGGGATAGGCCAAATAGCGGCATGGCCTGCCCAGTTG
>JASFFF010000013.1:0-20329 GCA_050124445.1 Desulfosarcina sp. | reverse complement strand
GCTCGACAGACTCTCCGACACCTTAGGCGAGGAGCACGATCTGCTGGATCTGAAGCGCCTGTTCCTCGATGCGGAAGCGGCAACCCCCTCAGCAGAAACGGGAATCGATGCGATTGTCACAATAATCGATGAAAAGAGAACCAAGCTTCAGTCCACGGTATGGACGGCCGGCGAAAAAATATACGCCGAAGCGCCCGGAATGTTCGCTGATCGCACCGCCCGATATTGGCATGCCGAGACGTCGACGCGATCTCACTGACCCGATGTTTAGGCGATGGTAGGTCAGACGAAGATGATCAACGCCGGCAGGGTCAGGCAGACGAAGCACATCAACGTCAGACGAAGCATTTTGGCGTTGCCGATAATGCCGACAAGAAACAGTTTGAAGACGAGGTTGGCCACAAACGCGATGATCAGGCTGATACCAGCCTGAGAAATATCAAGCACCCCCTTGCCTGCAAGGCGCGAGTTGGAAAGGGTAATCGCATCGACATCCGTTAAACCGGAGATCAGTGCAATCGTGTAGACCCCCTTGTCGCCGAAGAATTCCTGCCCGGCGGACACCGACAGCAGAATTACGGCATAGATGAGGCCGAACAGCAGGGCTTGCTTCAGTTCGGTAGGGTTTTTGGTTTCCGGCACGGGCGTCTCTTTCGCAGTGCTTTTTACCCATATGAACAAAACCGGAATCAGCCCGCCGGCAAACATTGCCGATAACGGCAGGGCCAGCGATTTGAGCAAAGGCAGATGAATGACGCCGGTAAGTACCGCCATGCGGACAAGCACCACGGTGGAAGCCAGGGCGATGGCCACCGATCCGGTCGTTGAGAAATCGGGAGTGGACCTGGCGTGCCGGCTCATCGACAGCGTGGTGGCCGTGCTCGACACCAAACCGCCCAGTATACCCAAAAACGGACCGCCCCAGCGCTGCCCGACCAGTTTAAGCGTGACATAGCCGACCAGGTTGAGCCCGCTGATCATGACCACCATCAACCAGATGTTGGTGGGATTCAAGGCATCGTATGGGCCGAACGCTTGATCTGGCAGCACCGGCAGGATGATAAAGGCAATCAAGCCGAACTGAAAAATGGCCTGAAGGTCCAACTTCGTCAGGTTTTGGGAGAAATCGTGCAGTTGCGGCTTGAAGTAGAGGATGACCGTTGTCGCCAGACTCAGAGCCACTGCCGACGCCTTTTGCCCGAAAGCCACAAGGATGCCGATGGCAAAGGCCACCAGCAAAGCAACCGCGGTGGTCAACCCGGTTTCGAGCGACTTGTGAATGCGCAGGACGTTCATCATGGCCGATTGTACCGCAACGGTGATAACACCGGCCAGCAGAATCCAACCGCCCCCGCCGGACTGGGAAATCTGTCCGCAGATGCTGCCGAAGAGGACAACCAGGATGAAGGTTCTCAACCCGGCCACGCGCTCTTTTCTGCGCTCTCTTTCGAGGCCCATCAGGGCGCCCAGCAAGATCGCCAGCAGATAGATCTGAAAATTGTTGTAGACACTGGTTTCCATAAAGCTGTCTCAAAGCGTGACGGTTTCAGAAAGCGGCTGTTCCGATCTCCTTCCTGATCGGCACCGCGAGGTAGCCGGTCTGCAATACGATGGGAGATTCGAAAAAAAATTCTGCCGCTGGGGGATCAGGTGCTGCTCTATCCCGCCCATGGTGCCGGGTCGGTTTGCGGATCGGGTATGGCTGAAACGATATCGCACCCGCCGTGCGCCGATTGATCCGCCTGGGTTGCGACGAGATCGCCGGTTGCCCGAGGGTGCTGCACACCTGGCAGACCGACGGTAAGCATTTGTTCTACAGCCCGTCAACGGCAAACGGCAGACGGCAGTGACAACCGCCGCCCGCCGTTTGCTAAAGGCGTGTGTAACGAAACATTCTATTGTTCTTTATACATGCTCGCCGAACTCGCCTGGCGGGTTGTCGCGTTTTTCAGCGCCTGGCCCACGATTTCCTCCGAACTGCCGAAGCCGTATACCGGCGCGGTATCGATGAGGGTGACCCCCTGTCCAATGCGGCATGGATGGTGTCGATGATTTCCTTTGCATCTCTGCCCCCCTACATCCAGCCGCCGATGGCCCATGTGCCCAGGACGATGCGCGAGACATCGAGGTCCGTACCAGCAATGGCGACAGTCTCCATGTGATTCTCCTCCTGTGGCTTTTTACGCGATTGATTGCGGTTCATTTGATTTTACAACGCCAGCTTAAAGCTTATGGACAGAAAGTGAAATACGGTCTACCTGGTATATACCGCGCTTTTATCCCTGCCAGGCACGAGGCAAGGCCTGCACCTGATTTCAAAGATTGAGAGTCGATTATGCAGCGAGGGCATGATGCCACTCGGTTGACCGAGAAAATGGGGTCGCCGTAGCGCAATGGCGACGGCAAAAACAAAATCCAAAAAAAACACAATCACAACTCCTTTCGTCATCCCTGACGGCTACGGTTGTTGCCCTCCATGTCGGCAACCTTCATGGCAGCCGCGACACTCTCCGGTTCAATAGGCATCGGTTCGTTGGTGAAAGTCATTGCGGTTCCGGAGACGCAGCAGCGCCCTCCAGCGTGCGTTGTCTGAAATCGACCCTTTGTCCGCATTGACTGCAGGTGTGAGAACGATTGAGGTCGCCGGAAAAGATCTCCTTGATCTTCCCGCACTGCGGACAAGCGCAACGTAACGATTTCAAACTCTTTAAATTGGTGAATCCCGGAAATTGTTGGGGGCTGGATGCCATTTGGCGTTCTCCTTTATCTCCATTAGCTAGGTTAGATTGCAGCTTTTTGGAATGGGTTGTCACCCTTATCTTTTATTCATCCATGCCTGATATGTTGCTGTTTTCACCAGTGCGTGCCAGCCAAACCAAATGAACCCCGTTGGACTCAAAGAAGGCAGAATGGGCAAATCGCATCGGCTCTGAGGGAACTGAGCCGGTTTCAAGAATACGCATAAAGACCGGGCACAATACACGCCTGCACCCATTGATGAACCGACCTCTGACACCTTATTCTCGAAGCATCATGCGCCGGTGTACACTTACCGCAAAGGGGGAATATGTTATCGAAAGGGTGGTACATACAAATGTTCAGCATTCATGGACTGCTGCGAGCGGAAAATATGGAGCTCGGCCGGGATGCGGACACCGGCGGGCAGATCATCTACGTGGTCGAATTGGCCAAGGCCCTTGGGCGGCACAAGGGCGTCCGGCAGGTTGATCTGTTTACCCGGCTGATCGTTGACGACCATGTCTCCGAGGATTACGCCCAACCAGTTGAAAAAGTCAGTGAGGCCTGCAACATCGTTCGGATCCAGTGTGGTGGCCGCAAGTACATGCGTAAGGAGCTGTTGTGGCCCCACCTGGATGAATACGTCGACAAAACCATCCGGTACATCAAGGGACAGAACACAATTCCCGATGTGGTTCACGGCCACTACCCGGACGCCGGATATGTGGCCACCATGCTGTCCGAAATTTTCGGGGTGCCGATGATCTATACCGGCCACTCCCTCGGTCGCTCCAAACTCGCCCGGCTATTGAACGAGGGAATGAAAGAGCAGGAGTTTATCAAAAAATACCGCATCGGCCACCGCATCCAGATGGAAGAGGCCATCCTCGAAAAAGCGGATCTGGTGGTCACCAGCACCCGCCAGGAGGTCGAACAGCAGTATGGCGCATACGACAACAAGGACATTCCACCCTTTAAAGTCATTCCTCCGGGCCTGAACCTGGACAAGTACTACCCTTACTACCACGAAAACCTGCCGGACGTTGAGACCAGTGAAACCCAGATGCACGCTCGGGCCTCGGTAATGGCCGAGCTCGACCGCTTTTTGCTGAACCCCGACAAACCGCTGATTCTCTCCCTGTGCCGGCCGGACAAGCGCAAGAACATTGCCGGCCTGATCAAGGCCTATGGCGAGGATCTGGATCTGCAGGCCATGGCCAACCTGGCGGTGTTTGCAGGAATCCGCAAGGACATCAACGACATGGAGGACAATGAGCGGGATGTGCTAACAGAAATTCTGCTGCTGATGGACAAATACGATCTGTACGGCAAAATCGCCGTTCCCAAAAAACACGATTTCGAACACGAAGTTCCGGAGCTGTACCGTACGGCAGCCAGTAAATACGGTGTTTTCGTCAACTCGGCCCTTACCGAACCATTCGGCATCACGCTCATTGAATCCGCCGCCTGCGGACTGCCGATCGTGGCGCCTGATGACGGAGGCCCCAAGGAAATCGTTGAAAACTGCCAGTGCGGACTCAACGTGGATACGACCGACAGCAGCGCCATCGCAGCAGCCGTCAAGCAGCTTGTTGCCAACGGCGAAACGTGGCGTCAGTACTCCAAAAGTGGGATCATGAACGTGCGCAACCATTATACCTGGCAGAGTCATGCCGACACATACGTGGACACAATCGAGGACACGCAAGAAGCCTTCGCTACGGCCAAGATCAAGCCTGCCATGCCCAAAAATGGCATTGGCAGGCGTCTGGCGGTACTCGACAAATTTATCATAACGGACCTCGACAACACACTCATCGGCAAGGAGAACAGTCGGCTGGAATCGCTGCTGGAGGTGTTGAACAACCATCGCCAGCAGGTCGGCTTTGGCGTGGCCACCGGACGCGATGTCGAGTCGACGATTCGAGCACTTGAGGATTACAGTATTCCGGTCCCCGATGTCATTATCTCTTCTTCCGGATCGGAACTCAATTACTTGGGTACACGACGCCATCCGGGCAAAGGCTGGGAGACCCATATTTCCGACCAGTGGAAACGGGACAAAATCGTCCGCCTTTCGAAAAATCTTTCCTTTCTGAGGTACCGGAAGGAATCGGCCCAGGGACCCTTTAAAATCAGCTATGAAATGGAACCCGGTAAAGACCGCCTCTCCCAAATCCATGACGCGCTGCTGCGCAGCCGTTGCCGCTACAACTTGATCGTCGCCAAAAACCGATACCTGGACATCTTGCCCTACCGGGCATCGAAGGGGAAGGCCATCCGCTACCTGAGCTACCAGTGGGATCTTCCTTTAGCCAATTTTTTGGTGTGCGGCGATTCGGGAAGCGATGAAGATATGCTGCGGGGTGAACCCAGGGCTGTCGTGGTGGGCAATTACAGCGCCGAGCTCCAGCCCCTCAAGGGCCTTCGCAACATTTATTTCGCCGCCCAAAACTATGCCGGCGGCATCATGGAAGGCATCGATCACTATCAATTCCTTTCACAAAAATCCTGAATGATCCAATGGGCTTTAAAGTCCGGGGCCAGCCCGTACCAATCTCCTTGAGGAAATTGTAAATATCCATTGAAGACCCCATAGACTTGCAAATCAATGAGACGTAGCATTGTCGCATCGGTAGCATGAGCGTCGACAATTCAGAAACGATGGCTGCCATCGACAAACCCATCCAGCCAGTTGCGGAAGCCGTGCTTCGCGACCAGCGGGAAGGGCGTCGACGTGTGGAAGCGACAAATACCCGAACACAAAGAGGCATCCGGGTGTCGGAACGGCCGCTATCCGGATATCGACAACACAAACGCAGAAAGGAGCCTGTTTTGGCAAAACGATTCGAAATTTACAAATGTGATGCATGCGGAAACATTGTAGAGGTGGTTGACGGGGGCGACGGCGAACTGGTGTGCTGCGGCGATCCCATGAAGCGAATGACCGAAAATACCGTCGACGCGGCCAAAGAAAAGCATGTTCCGGTAATCGATTTGGTTGATGGCGGTGTACGGGTCAAGGTTGGCGAAACAGACCATCCCATGGAAGAAAAACATTATATCCAATGGATCGAATTGATCGCCGACGGCAGGGTCCATCGTCAATTCCTCAACCCGGGAGAGAAGCCGCAGGCCTTTTTCGCCGTCAACGCCAATGAAATCACGGCCAGAGAGTATTGCAACCTGCATGGATTGTGGAAAGCAACGCAAGCCTAGACCGAGACTGCGCGACACCCTGATTGTTGGCCAACGATTCATGACCTGCTCCTTCGACCACGGGGCATAGGCATATTGACCGGCAGGTTCGGTACGGTCGCCCGGTAAATCGGGCGACACCCGCCTGCCGTTCAAGTGCACAGATGACGCGCACCTGTACTCGGCAAATCCATGCTGTCTCAAAATGCAATCGGCGACTCTCCATTTTCATTACCACGCATTTCACCAGGTCGTGGCTCTCCGATCAGCACCTTGAAGCGTTCCTGCGCTGCAGTTTCATCACGATCGATCCAAATCAGCACATCTAACCAAGGTCCATATACCCGGGCAACGTCCATTGAATACGGTTGCGACCCCATTATCTGATACCGATTTGTCTTGTAAGCTTAATACTCACACACTGAATGGGACAATGTCCAAGCTGGCCATGAGACACGCCAGCGTCAGATGAAAGGAAGGAGAAAATCATGACAATTATCCATACAAATTTCCGAAACGCGATTTACGCTTGTTTTGATAGGCACGGGCTTCGGTTCGATGATCACCCTAAGCCTCCGGTGGAAGAGCCGCCATTTCCTCCCAACGAGCCACCCATCCAAGAGCCGGATCCTCCTCCGGAGGGACCTTTTCCACCCCAAGGGCCACCCGCCGAAGTACCGCCGGATGCGCCTCAGGAGTCGCCGGTGAGGGAGCCGCCGCCTGACGACCCCAACCGCAAGCCGTATGATCCACCGGAAAGACGCGTTTCCATCTGGCCAATAGCCAGTTAAAGGTATAAGTTTTGAGCGCTTTTCGAGCACGGTAACGGATCGAACCGTTCGGCGCTCGATGAACCCAGCCACAAGGAGGTAGGCCGTGCTTGACAGCCAAGCGCTCTGTCTAAAAATTCGAGACATTTATCCCGAGATCGGTGCCTGTGGAATCGACCTCAAGGTAGAATATAACGACCAGCAGAATCGTTGGGTGGTCCATCTCGACAGAAACGACAAACAGCTAAAAACGTATCTGAAACCAGATGAAGCCGAGATGTGTATGCAGGGAAAACAATGTGTCGGGCTCGCTTTCGAAATCAATCAATTGAAAGACAGTATCGATCGCATGCCGGCCCGATAGTGGGGTTTTGTCGGTTGCGCATGTATGAACTGGCTGACATGATAGCGATCGGCACGTTGGGCCCCGCAAGCCGGATGCGAGTGGATCTCCTCCGAAATAACAATGAGGGTCGTCCATGATTTCCATTGTAACCTTGTTGATTGTGTTGACCCTGTCCATCTTGTTGACGCGGATCGCGACAGTAGCCCTGACGCATACGGGACTATCACGTGAATCAGCAAAATTTCAGGCGCGATCGGCCTTCACAGGCGTGGGTTTTACAACCAGCGAGTCTGAAAAGGTAGTCAGCCATCCTGTGCGTCGCCGAATTCTGTTGATGCTCATGCTGCTGGGCAACGCAGGCATCGTTACGGCAGTATCGTCACTGATCGTTTCCTTCGTAAACATTAAAAGATCAGAATTTTTAATTTGGCACATCGCGCTGCTGGTTACCGGTCTAATACTGCTTTGGACATTAGCCAGCAGCGAATGGGTAGACTTCCGCCTATCCAACCTTATATCAAGGTTGCTGAAAAACCATACCCGTCTTGTGGTTCACGATTTTTCGAAATTGCTTCACCTGGCTGGCGAATATCAGATCAGTGAACTACAGGTAAGCCGGCAGGATTGGCTGGCCGACAAGAAAATCGCCGAATTAGGATTGCGCGAGGAAGGAATCCTTGTGATCGGTATTCATCGGCCAGATGGAAATTATATCGGTGCTCCCGACGGGTCGACCCACATCAAGCGGCATGACGTGCTCCTTCTGTATGGACGCGCCAAAGTGATCGAGCAGCTCGACCAGCGACGGGCAGGATTGAATGGCGACTGGGATCACGAAGCGGCAGAGATCGAGCAGCAGCAGGTCAAGCAAGAAGAGAACCGGAAAGACAGCGATTAATCGACAACGCAGCTGTTTCATGGATGGCCGAATGTGTTGCAATGGCATGTTGTGGCTCTATTAGAAACATCGTTGCATGTGCTTTTCCAATAGGCCTTTCAATAGGAGTCACGTATGCCATTATCTGACTTAAAAAACCTAGCACGGTTCAAAGATATCGTTACCCTTCTGACCAAATACGGCTTTGGGGAAATTGTACGGCGCATCGACCTTCCTGGTGTTATGACCCCTAATATGGTGGTAAATTCCAAAACTACCACTGTTCACACGCGTATCCGGTGTGCCCTGGAAGAATTGGGCGCCACCTTTATCAAGTTTGGTCAGGTCATGAGCCTGCGGCCAGACTTATTACCACCGGAATTGTTGTCTGAACTAGGCAAGCTGCAAGATGATGTACCCACCATGGATTTGACAGATGTCAAGACAGTCATCGAGGGCAGCCTCGGTGCAACCGTTAATGAGGTGTTTTCGGTATTTGACGTCGAACCGATAGCGGCAGCATCCTTGTCACAGGTGCACAAGGGAGTCCTCAGACGGGAAGGAAAGATTGTAGCGATCAAAGTCCGACGGCCGGGAATTAAGCGGATGATCGAAGCAGACCTGGATATTCTGGAAAAACTGGCCGATGTTCTGGATCAGCAATTCGATGGCCTCGCGGCATACGACCTGCCCGAGTTGGTTCAGGTGGTCCGTCGACACTTGATGACGGAACTCGATTTTAAAACTGAGATGCGCAACATGAACATTGCCAGATCCTTTGCCGTCGATGCGCCAGTGTATATCCCAAAAGGGTATGATGCCTATTGCACTGATGAAGTAGTGGTGATGGATTATGTGCAGGGAGCCAGATATGTAAAGATGGCAGCTGGTTCGCAGCACGATCGAAGACGCATCGCCGCCCAGGGGCTGGCTGCTGCCACCAAGCAGATCCTCGATGACGGTTTTTTTCATGCAGATCCTCACCCTGGTAACTTGCTTATCAACGAGAAGATGAACCTATGCATTATAGATTGGGGTATGGTCGGGCGCCTGACCGAAAGGGATCGCTTCGAGTTGACCGACCTGATGCGTGCCATCGTCGACAAGGACAGCGAAGCCCTCATGCACAGCGTGCTTAGGTTGTGCCAACCCAGGGGGCATTCCACAGCATCGCAGTCGTCTATCGAAAGGGATCTGCTCACGTTGCTGGACACCTACCATGCGGTGCCCATCAAGCAAATGAATGTAGGTCAGCTTCTGTTGGACATTATGTCTATCGTTCGTGATCATCAGCTGCGGATGCCGACGGAATACGTCATCATGATCAAGGCATTGGTCACCGCCGAGGGATCAGCCCGTCTAATGTATCCGGAATTGAATGTGGTGGCGGAAATAAGAGAGTCCGTGGTCGCCATAGCCAAAGATCGTTTTCAACCCACGGCCATATGGCGCCAACTGCGCCAATCCATGACCAATCTGTGGGCCTATCAGCGTGATATTCCACGCAGCATCCAACAAATCATTAACAAGCTGGATAGCGGAAGCCTGGAGTTGCAGCTCAATCACAACAAGCTGGAAGCCCTGGCACACACGATCGAAAATGCGTCCAACCGGTTAACGATAGCGATCATCGCCGGTGCGATTATTATGGGATCGTCCATGATCATCACAACCGGTGTCGGCCCGCATTTGTTAGGCTTTCCAGCACTGGGCGTCATTGGCTATTCGCTTTCCGTCATCCTGGGTCTTTGGTTAGTATATACGATCATACGCTCTGGAAAACCCTAATCGCGCATGCGCCAGAGTCTTGTCGCCAAGTTACGAGGTCAATTAAGCTTCATCGTTGCTTCCCGTATGGTTCCCGATCAGCGCCACAACCCCAGAGCCGGGCCCGGGCCTGCGGTCACCGGTTTTTCCCGGAAGTCTTCAGCCAGCGTGCCGCCCGATTTCAATTCCAGGATGGTGCGCACCCTGCGAGCGCCCCCTTCGAACGCATTAGCCACTGCAATGCGGGCAACGAAGCGGTTGGCGACATGTCCTTTCAGTGCGGCGCGTCCGTCCTTTACAGTCACGCTGATCGTGTCACTGTCCACATATGGACTCCAGAACAACTCGTCGTTGATAGCGGCGGTTATGTCGACATCGTCTACCGGATCGGTTTTGGTGAAAACCTTGATGCGGTTTTCCAGGGTCAGTACGCCTTCAACCTGCGCAACGACATTTTCGGCTCTCACTCGTTGGCCTGCGCTTTCGACCCATCCGGAAAGGTACACGTGATTATCGTCGACGGTGAGCTGAATCCGTTGATCGTGCAGCTCAGTATCACGCGCCAGCACATCTCGAATCATTCGTTCGACTTCCTCGTCGGATGGAAATGACCGGTAGCGAAATTGGAGTTGGTTGTCCACCTTCCAGACCCCGGTGGTGTTGAGGGCATCCGCCTCTGCAGCCCACTTGGCATAAAGAGTATCTACAGCACCGGATAGGGTGACGACACCGTTGGCCACGGTGACTTCGGGATTGGCCGCATTTACACGAGGGTCCATGTGCAGGGCGTCTTCCACCGCCTGCAGAATTGCACGGTCCGATTGCCTGATGTAGGACGACGGACGCTTCATGCGCGCGGCTTGCGGCCGCCGCACCACCAATCCTCGATCCTGCACGGCCTCTACCCCGCTAATCCAGGCGTCTTCAACTGCACGGCGTCTTTCCGCAGCGGTTTGCACACTGCCTTTCAAAATGACACGACCATCCTGTACGGTTACCTCGATGTCGGAAGCATCCACGTACAGGTCTGCAGCCAGTCGGCGGGTGATATCCGTCTGGATCGCACTGTCATCGCGTGGGCCCTGGGGAGCGACTTCGATCTGGTTGACAATATCGGACACCCCCCTGACTGTCATGGCTTTGTGAGCGGCCAGGCGACTACGCACCCATGAATCGACAGTGCCCGACAAGGTCACGACACCACCATTGACCTTGACAGCGATATCCGACAGACCGTCTGCTCGAGGACGGGCCAGGACCGCATGCACATCCTTGGCGATGGCTTGGTTCTTGCGGACTATCGGTTGCACGCGAATATCGTTGACAACGGAACGCACCCCAGGAACACTTTCAGCAATGCGTTCGGCCTGGTCTTGTTGAAGCAGGTTGGATACAGTCCCGGAAAGCATGACAATACCGTCACCCACTTGGATGGCGACAGCCCCGGGTGAAACCGTGGTTGCAGCGTCCAGAAAACGCTGTATCGAACTGCGGATGGCGTCGTCTTCTATTGACGATTCAGCTGCGACGCAGGGCACCGTCAGAAACATGGCGACACACGCAACCACCGATGCAAGATAATATCTCGTCTTGCCTCGTGAGCGGCCTGACACCGTGGCAACACTCAAAAACAATGATGTTATAGATGGTTGGATCATCGACAACCTCCTTTGGCGGCCTGATGTATTCCGTTTGAACAATCCTTTAGCTTCCCCGAGAACGCTGTTCGAATAAACTTCATAGACGCTTCATCGGCAGTGACCGTTTATATCTGGGGATAATTGCTGCAGTCATGGCATCGTATCTTAACTGGCCACACCGGTCATTAAGCGGCAGGTGGTATGGTTATAAAATACGCTTGAATTGTTCCCGTCGAAATAAGGGCAAAACAGTATTTCGACAAGCCCCGAAACCTATTTCGTTTTAGCTTTTTAAGAAAATACCCGCTCTTGCCTTTTGATTTAGGTACCAGTCGGTTGGTAGAGAAATAGGGCCTGGACATTATTGGCCGCCTGAGTGGCCGATGGTATCTTTAAAAATATAGGCTTAAAATATGCACCCATACATTCACACCCTAAACAAAAAAGGTTGCCATGAAAGACATCAACACCATTTTGTGTCCCGTTGACTTCAGCGAACCCTCGTATGCCGCATTGGAATCAGCTGTTGATCTGGCTGACCGCTTCTCTGCCGGAATCATTCTGTTTCATGCGGTCAGCAACATCGACCCGACACCCACGCCATCATACACGCTGACCAACCAGATAGTGGATCAGATTCCCCAGATCATGCAGCAGATGACTGAGAATGCGACTCAGGCCTTGAAAGAACTGACTGACATTCGGATTGCCGGTCGAGTCCCCGCTCAGCAAATGGTTGAAATCGGAAATCCGGCGACCAGCATTGTTCAGGCGGCCAAAACGAGATCGGTGGATCTGATCGTTATCGCAACGCATGGCAGAAACGGCTTCAAAGGTCTTATATTCGGATCCGTCGCCGAAAAAGTAGTGCGTACTGCCGAGTGTCCAGTGCTGACCATGCGGTATAAGGCCGCCTAAAACCGTAAAAGAGAAGATATTTCTCAGATGTCAGCATCACCAACCGCCACGGCCGCGAAATCGGAAACCAGAATCGATTGTAAGGCAGAGTGATTGAGAAGCTGAATACCTGCTCATTCGTGTTTGCTATCCCTCGCGATCTGGGTTACATTGAATCTTCATTAAAGACCATTTTCATTCAGGGAAGCACTGAAAGGCTGATCAGTGGAACAAAAACAACTCATTTTCATCGTCGAAGACCATCAACTGTTTCGCGAAGGACTCAAATCCATGATGGCCCGCCGTGAAGACATTGATGTCGTCGGCGAGGCGGAAGACGGGCTGGAAGCCATCAAAAAAATACGAAAGAGCAAACCCGATCTGGTCCTGCTGGATCTGTCCATGCCGAAGATCGGTGGCATTTCCGTTATGAAAGAGAGCAAACGGGAATTTCCTGATATACGAATTCTGGCATTGACCATTCATGAGTCCGACCAGCATGTGCTGGAGGCGTTCGATACGGGAACCGACGTTTACTGCATCAAGGATGCCAGCCGGGCGGAGTTGATGCTGGCCGTGGACAGCGTGCTGGAAGGCAAAACCTATTTCAGCCCGGGGATCTCCGACCAGGTGATGGAGGGGTTTCTGGTCGGCCGCCAGAAAATGAAAGAGAAGTCGCATTGGGATACCATTACGCAGCGTGAACGCGAAGTGCTAAAGCTACTTGCCGAAGGCCACACCAATAAGGAAATTAATGATTTTCTGAGCATTAGCGTAAAAACGGTTGAAAAACAACGAGCCAATTTAATCGGCAAACTCGATCTACACAACGTCGCTCAGTTGACCCCCTACGTCATCGAGAAAGGCCTCGTGCAAACCAAGAACTGATTTAATCCCGCCATGGTCACATGAAGAGAATGTTCCAGGATTGATGAAGAGCATTTTTCGCCAATTCGTTTAGGAAGACCAACCAACAACAAAAACACAGCGACAGCCAACGGCGCATCTTCTTAACAGCCTCTATGAAGTCACCAACCAGCGTATATCCGGCATGGTATCGAACAAGTAGTTGCGTAATTTTTCGACGATGCGTAGTTCCACTGGCCGAATTCGTTCCCGGGAGACACCGAAACGGTCTCCCAACACCTGCAACCTGTCCGGTTGGGAGGCTAGGAGCTGGCCTTCAAGGATCGCTTTCTCCCTTTCATCCAACCGTTCTTGGTTGAACCTGCGAATGTGCATGTGCAGCACCCCCAGCAGTTGACGGTTCTCGAAACGCTGGGCAGCCGACGGTTCCGGTGAGCGGAACCGGTTCACCTGCTCACCACTCTCACCTTCATGCGTGTGCATAGTGGCATTCAGTGACAGATCGGGCTGGTCGAGGCGTTTTTGCATCTCCACGACCTCGGTGGGAGAGACATTGAGTTTTTCAACGATCGCTGCCGGTGTGGGTTCGATTCCCTTACGGGCCAACCGTTTGCGTGTTTTGTTAAGATTGAAGAAAAGCTTGCGCTGATTTTGCGTCGTGCCGATGCGGTGATATACGATATACCATCCGCACAGACGCCAAATAAAGTAGCGCCCCCATTGCAGGCAGCGCCTGTTCCGTTATTATCGACTTTATTGTCATTTCTTTTAACGGGGAATGCCCGTCACCGCCCCCAAATAAAAAGAGGAGGATCAAATGGGCGCAGTAAAAGATGAAATTTACAAATGCGAAGCTTGCGGTAATGTCGTTCTAGTTCTCGAAGGCGGTGCCGGCGATCTAGTCTGCTGCGGTGAAGAGATGAAACTGCTGACTTCGGATGAAGCCAAGGCCTTCTCCGAACGGATGGCCAAGCCGGGCTCCCCGTAGCTGCTGACTGAATCGGCTTGATGAAACAGGTGCTGGACCAGCTTAGGGTTTGGGCACCTGTTCGCATTTGAAAGGAGTGTGAGCCAGTGATCGGTTTTGATGAAATTCAGGTAGATAAAAATCATAGCCAGACCATCATCACCCTGGCGATCAAAAAGAAATTGGATAAAGAGGATTATGAGCGTTTTGTGCCCATGATCGAAGGTGTAATCGAAAATAATACCGCCACACGGATTCTCATCGAATTACACGACTTTGAAGGGTGGACCGCCGGAGCCCTGTGGGAAGACACCAAATTCGCAGCCAAGCATTTCAAGGATATTGAACGGTTGGCTATAGTCGGAGAGTCGATGTGGCATGAAGGGGGTACGCTGTTTTTCAAGCCATTCACGGCAGCAGAGGTCCGTTATTTTGATCGGCAAGAGATCGGTCTCGCCCGCGTTTGGGTTCGAGATGCGTGAACCGATACAGGCTTGGCAATGATAGTTAATATGGAAATGGGAGAGACCGATGTATAAAAAAATCCTGGTGCCGCTTGACGGATCGCAATTGGCAGAATGTACCCTTCGTCATGCTGAATCACTGGCTCTTGCCTACGATTCAACCGTGATCTTATTTTCAGCAATTAGTCCTGCGGACATAGTTGGTCGTGCTCCAGCGAACGTGACGGCATTTGACGAAACGATAGATGCACATCGCACCAAGGTGGAGAATTATTTAAAAAAAGTGAGAGATGCGTTGACTTCAAAAATGATTGAAGCGGAAACGCATATCGGGGTCGAACCGGTGGTCAAAGAAATTATCGAAACCGCTGAAACCCACGATGTCGATCTTGTGTTGATCGCCAGCCATGGAAGAAGCGGACTCGGGCGTGTTTTCTTCGGCAGCGTGGCGTCCGGAGTCTTGAACAAAATTGAGAGGCCGCTAATGGTCATCCATCCTGCCAGTTGATCGCCCATATCAATTGCATGTGCAAGGTGGGGTGTTCCGATCTGATATCCACCCCGCCAAAGGAGGTGCCATGAATTGTCCAGAATGCAGGAGCCAAGCGTTGAAAACATCTCGTGTAGGTGACGATTACATTCAGGAATGTCCTGCCTGCCGGGGGTTATGGTTTGTCAAGGGGCAACTCGATTCAATCAAAGATGAGGTTTTGCCGGAAACGGGGTGGGTAGACGTGAACCGCCTGAAAGAACAGTTCGACTATAAAGCCCGCACGGACAATCTACTGTATTGTCCGCAATGTCGTGATATTGCCTTAACCAGAATTGAAGACCAAAAAACAAAGACAGAGTTCCGATTTTGTAATCAATGCGGCGGGACTTGGCTCTCCACGGGTCAATTTTTGAAATTTATTAATCTGCTGTTGGACGAGATCGATGAAAAATCTGCATCCGAGTTGGCGATCATTGGCCTTCAGCAGGCCAAAAAACTTCTCGTGCAACCGGAATCGTCCATCACGGAGTGGCAAAATTTCAAATCGATATTGTCACTTCTCAAACACAGAGTGTTTATTGAAAATCCGAAGATGAGAAGTTTAATAGTCGGCTTAGAGAAAACACTCCCATTGTAACAAAGGTTCAACAAGCTCCACTAATAGGGAATTTTTTGCATGTAAAGAAGTAGATAGTACGTTCGAAAAACAGGCTCATCCTTCAAAACGGATTACAACTTTTTCATACCTTCTCTGCTCTTTTTGACTGGTTATTGTACCCAACCTGGGAAAACGGTTTGCAACCCTTCAACCATGAATTGGACCGCGATAGCAATCAATATCAATCCGAAGACTCTTGCAATCAAATTCAGCGGAAGATCTCCCAAAACGCTGCGAATGAGCGGACTGACCAAAAGGGTCACGTATAAGATTCCGAGTACTCCGATCACAGTGAGCCCCAGGCAGATATCAGTCGGCCAGCCACCGCTTTGGTATCCATAAATGATCGCTGTAGTGATGGCGCCCGGACCGGCAATGACAGGCACACCGATGGGAATAAAAATCTGCTGGTATCTTTTGAGAACCTTATCCTTGATGCCTTTAGCGGAATTTTCGTTCTCTTTACTTATTTCCACCGCTGTGCCTTTCAGCATGCTGAACCCAAACTGCAGCAAAATCAATCCGCCACCGATCTTGAAACTGGCCAAATCGATTTTGAGTTTGATAAGCAGACTCTGTCCAAACCATAAAAAAACAAGCAAGATCAACGCGCAAGATAGCATGATCAATCCCGCCAATAGCCATTGAAACCGACCTCTGGCCCCCTGAGAAGCCTTCACCCATAGGGGGATTTTCTCCACAGGATTCACGACAGCCAACATGGCAACGGCAAAATTGGATATCAGACTCCAATCGATGTCCATCTTATGCAATCCGTCAGTTCTGCTCAGATGTTCAGTAGCCCGATAATGCCTACCAAAATCAAGTAGACGGCTACGATATAATTCAACGCCCTGGGAACCATTAAAATCAGGATACCGGCCAGAAGTGATACAATAGCTTGAATTGAGAAGGTCATCGTTCGATACTCCTTATTGCT
Source organism: Desulfosarcina sp. (assembly GCA_050124445.1). Lineage (GTDB taxonomy): Bacteria > Desulfobacterota > Desulfobacteria > Desulfobacterales > Desulfosarcinaceae > Desulfosarcina. The sequence goes on along the minus strand of JASFFF010000013.1, from coordinate 3,706 downwards.
TTTGGGAGAATACGATTTTAATTAACCATGAGGTTACCAAGCTGAGCAAATCACCTTTCAAGAACGACAATCGGTGTTAGTCACTATCATTATCAAACCACCTTCCTCGAGAAAGGTGAAACTCAGTTTGGGTGATTGAAAGCCATTAAACATGCACCCCCTTAGCCATAATCCTTCCTCGACCAATAGACTATGAATTCCCAATCATGAGAAACGGGAGCGGGCGGCATTCAGGGCATCGCCGAGTGCATCTGCTGCTCGTTCAACACCCGATTTCAGGTCGTTCCAGGCGCTTTCGCCAGCGCTGCTCATTTGCTCGAGCTGTTCATTGGCCTCGCTGCGCTTGGCTTTCAGATTTTCAATCTGCTCTTCGAGATCCTTGCGAGCATCCGCCTCTTTCTGCTTGGCCTTGGCCTCTACTTTGGCAATCTCAGCATTCCATTCATCCAGCTTTGCTTTCATCTTCTTTACGTAGGCATCTCTGGTATCACTCATGGTCATTGTCCTTTCGGTGGCTTTGCCGAAACACTGCTGTGTCGGCTAAAAATGTTCCAGATACCCAGCGGCGCTACCATAATAAATCGATGGCAACGCCGTTAGGCCGCATCAACCGTTTAATTTATCGATCCTCTTTACGCTCGTTTATCTCTGGGGTTTGCTTGGTGCCTTCACGGCAGCCCGAACCATTTTCTTTGTCGTAGGTATAGGCCTGACTATTCTTAACAGAGAGCTTGTCCATGGTGTGCTGGCGTTGTTTATTGCAGTCGATAACGCGATCCTTGTCAGTCAACTGATATTCACCTGCTCTTTCTGGTATTCAAGTTAATGTTTTGTATTTTCTTTATCCTATTTGTATCCCATCTATCCTTCAGGATGTATGGGGTGCCGCGGGTAGTTCGTCGATAGCGGAACTTGATTGCCCCCTTTTTACATCGCTGTATCTGTTTTTTTGGGGAATACTGTTAACGCAAACTGAATATCGTATTGACGTGCCGCTTAAGCGGATCGGCATGCCGCTAAGGTCGATTAGGCATCGCTAACTGTTCTGGAACCGCTATGATAATCAGCGATAAGGTCATAAAGTTGTCACTCAAGGTGCTGCAGGGATTGGTACCGCATGGACCCGCTTGCAGATATGGGTTGGGCACTCTATATCCGTTTTTGGGCGTAGTACTTGAGGGTCGGCTTGCAAGCATTGGGGAAATAAAAGTTTCTTTATATGGCATGGATACCATTGGGAAGAGACCCGTTGTTGGCTTGGTCCTGTCTCTTGGATTAAACCGCTGCGAATAGACTGTCGAACAGATCACGAATTGGTTTACTGGGTGCCATGTGGCAATGGCTATATCGGAAGGATGGCATTGATCCTGGTACCTTGTCCGATGCGTGAGTGGATATGAAAGGATCCGCCGTAAATCTCACAGCGTTCGCGCATGGCGGTCAGGCCATATCCGCTCAAGGGATCTTTTTCGGAGAGGATCTCCTCGACGTCAAACCCCCGGCCATCGTCTTCAATGAGCAGGGAGATCGAGCGGTTCCCGTCGGAAAACTCCATCTGCAGCCGCACCGAGCTGGCTTCGCTATGTTTTTGAGCGTTGCTCAACCCCTCTTGCACAATGCGATAGATGATAATCTTCATTGGTTCGGGAACATCCTGTTCGGCGACCTCCGTTCGATATTCGACACGAATGTCTTCATAAAGCCGTTGGAACTGACGCAGGTACCACTTGATGGTGGCCAACAGTCCCAAATCATCCAGGGTGGTGGGTCGGAGGTTGGCGGAAATGCGTTTGGTCTCTTTAATGGTCGCCATGAGATGAGCAATCTCCTGGTCCAAGGACTCATCCAGTCGCCCCTGATTTTGCTCACGCTGCATCTCTTTTTCTTCAAGACTGAATTTAATGGCCGCCAGGCTGGCACCGATGCTGTCGTGCAACTCTTTGGAAATGGTTCGTCGATCCGCTTCAAGGACATCCAACGTCCGGCGGGAAATGGTTTTCAGGCGTTTCCGGGATACACTCAGGGCATCTCCCATGTGTTTTCGTTCGACAATCTCATTCGCCAGCGATGTGATCGTGGTATTCAGATCTCTCGTCTTTTCTGACACTTCGTCTTCCAGCCGGTTCATTGCGGAATGCATGTGCCGGGTATGTTCGACCGCTTGGGTCACATCAGTTGCGACGACAATGGCCATGCGGTGACCGTCTGAGGTCTGGCCTAACGGTGCATTGAAGAGCTCCCAGATCAACGATTCACCATTGGCCTTTTTCAAAATGATACGCAATGGCCCCAGGGATTTATCTGATTCTAAAAAATTAAAAAGATCGCTCACTGGCCCCGTTTCAGAATCGGCTGAAACGTGTCCTGCCCATGCCTGGATCGTCGGAATTTCTTCATGGGAAAACCCGGTGGCGGCTTGAAACGCATGGTTGGTCATCAGCATCAGACCATCCTCGCGGGCGATGAGTATCGGGATCGGTGCCTTGTAGAGCGCCTGAAAGTAGGGCGCTTCCATGCGGAAGTTGAGAATGTCCCAATCATCGGGTTGTGTTTTCTCGGGCATCAGGATTTCCTGGCTTTTTTTTTATTTCAACGAGGCCGTTTTCAATGGCGAAGGCGGTCAGCTGGGCGATATTATGCAGATCAAGTTTGTTGATCAGGTTGGCGCGGTGCTTTTCTACCGTTTTGACGCTGATGTGCAGAAATTCACCGATATCCTTGTTGGTGTAACCTTCTGCCAATAGTTTCAAGACTTCGCGCTCCCGCTGGGTAACAGTGTCCCAGCGCGAGTTTTCCTTAAGCGTTTTGCGGCCGCTCAAATACCCTTCCATGACCTGGTCCGAGATACCCGGGCTGATATAGGTTTTGCCTTCCAGGAGGCTGTCGATGGCCAGCATCAACTCTTTCCTGCTGGCATCTTTGATGCAGTATCCGTCGGCGCCCGCTTCAAAGGCTTCCAGTACATACTGATCGGACTCGTGGATCGTCAAGGCCAGGATACGCGTTTCCGGCAGTTCCCGCTTGACCTCTTTCATCACTGAAATACCCCCCATTTTGGGCATGGAGAGATCCAGCAAAACGAGTTCCGGTTTTGCCTTGCGGATGCGGCGTACCGCTTCCAGGCCATCTTCGGCCTCGCCGACGATTTCAATATCCTCCCGTTTGTTTAGCATGGCTTTCAACCCTTCGCGAAACAGCTGATGATCCTCGACTATAAAAAGTTGGTGTTTCCTTTCCATTGCAAAACCCTTCTAAGAAAGATGGTAAGCGAACGAATAGTTGTTGGTGAGGCGGCGGGCATGCACATCCGCAAACCGTTGAATAACTATAGCTTTTAAGAGGAACAATAGGTCAGATAATTAGTTTTGGCAATGCGAAAGTCAACCGCAGGCGTATGATTAAGGTATTCAGGCACGATCGTTCTTTCGGATGGTTTTTCGAATGACATCGATCAGGCGCAGGCCACCGGAACGTTCTTTGGAAAGGAAGTAGTTTGCTCCTTGTTCGATCGAAGCGACCTCGTGCTCTGCTGAATCATGACTGGTCAACACAACGACGCAGCTTTCCGGGGACATGCCCCTTATGGATGCAATAAACGCGATACCGTTATTGCTGGGCAGGGCGATATCGAAAAAGACGGTATCCGGTGGATCATCTTTCAGAACTTTTTCGGCTTGGTCTATATTTTCAGCTTCCCAGATATCGA
>JASFFF010000012.1:0-20731 GCA_050124445.1 Desulfosarcina sp. | reverse complement strand
TGCGGGTATGACGGTGAACCTGACCGACATCAGTGAGCGAAAAAGTCTCCAGGCCCAATATGAACAGGCCCAACGGATGGAATCGCTGGGTACTCTTGCCGGAGGGATCGCTCATGATTTCAATAACTTGCTCATGGGGATCCAGGGGCGTGTATCTTTGATGCGCGTGGATATGGTCAAGGGGCATCCCTTTTATGAGCACGTCAGAGAAATTGAAGCCTACGTAAAGAGCGCCAGTGAGCTGACCGGCCAACTGCTGGGATTTGCCCGTGGTGGAAAATACGAGGTCAAACCACTGGACATCAACGATCTGGTGCGGACCAGCGCCAATATGTTCGCGCGCACCAAAAAGGAAGTTCTCATCCACATGGATATGGGGGAATCGGTTCAGGCGGTGGACGTGGATCGACGCCAGATCGAACAGGTCCTGCTGAACATTTACGTCAATGCCTGGCAGGCCATGCCGGGGGGAGGAGATATTTCCATTGCCACTGCCAATGTCCACCTCAATGCTGACTTCTGCAACCCTTATCAGGTGGCAGCCGGTGATTTCGTGAGCATTTCAATTGCCGACAGCGGTGTTGGCATGGAGCCTGCGGTGCAATGCCGGATATTCGATCCGTTTTTCACCACCAAGGAGAAAAGCCGGGGAACCGGCCTGGGCCTGGCTTCGGCCTTCGGCATCATCAAGAACCACCAGGGGATTATTACCGTTGACAGCCAGAAAGGACGCGGGGCCACGTTCACCATCTACCTGCCAGCCTCGCCCAAGCCGGTTACCGGGAAGAGAGCCAGACAGGCGACCCTGCTAAAGGGATCGGAAACGATCCTGCTGGTTGACGACGAAGCGCTGATTCTCGCCGTGGGCAAAGCCATGCTGGAAAAGATGGGCTATCGGGTCATGTCGGCTGACAGCGGCGAGGCTGCAGCGGATATGCTCATGCAATCGCCAAACACGGTGGATTTGGTGATTCTGGACCTGATTATGCCCGGTATGGATGGCAATCAGACCTTCGAACGCATTCGCACGCTCGAGCCGACGATGCGGGTCCTGTTATCCAGCGGCTATGCGCTGGATGACCAGGCCGAGACATTACTGAAAAAAGGCTGCAGGGGCTTTATACAAAAGCCATTTACCCTCCAGGAGCTCTCACACAAAGTTCGGGCCGTGCTGGACCAACCGGATTCGTCCGAATAGGGCCGTCAGCCCCGGCACGACGATGCTTTCCAAGATGCAAGAGAACCATTGCCTCAATAACTATCCAACAGGAATAGGGCGTTTATAATGGGTGCCATCCAACGGTTTCGGTTCCGCAATACGTTGATCATTGCCAATATCATCTCCAATCTCATCGGTGTTTCGGTGGCATTTTATCTATTCAGGCGCACCGGTATCGTGGTCGATAGCTTGCAGACCGACTTTTTGGCGCCCATCAACCTGATCTTCCTTCCCATCAGCTTCGCGCTGCCTACGCTAATCACCCTGATCTATGAACAACCCATTCGGCGGTATTTGGAGTTGCGCCACACGGAGCAATCCATATCCGACGATCTGGCTGCCGCCTGTCATCGTCGGCTGCTCAATGAACCTTTTTTTCTGTTGAGCATCAACGCACTGATTTGGATTGCCGCCGCGGTCACCTACGCGGCGTACTACTGGCAGCTGGGTTCGGGCCGGCGGGTGATCCTGGGCGCGCTGTCTCTCAATCTGCAGGTCGGTTTGGTGTCCGTGACCGTGGCCTTTTTCGTAATCGAGTTCTTTATGCGACAGCGCTTGGCACCTTATTTTTTTCCCAAGGGCGGGATGTCACAGGTGAGCCAAACCATCCACATCCGCATTCGTACCCGCCTGGTCGCCTTTTTGGCAGCCATCAATCTGATTCCCATGATCACCCTGGCAGTCGGCAGCTGGAGTATCGTTCAATCCGCAACCGATTCCCGCTTGGCACTGGCCGCGCTGCAAGAGATGAATATCAGCCACGCCGTCATTTTTGCCTGGGTGGGCATCTGGCTGGCTTTTTTGGTCAGCAGCAATCTAACGCGTCCGCTGGCTGACATGACGGCAGCCTTAAAGCGCATCAAAGACGGACATTTCGACACCCGGGTCAGTGTGACCACCAACGATGAACTGGGGTATGTGGGCGATGCGGTTAATGAGATGGCCCATGGTCTCGGGGAGCGTGAATTCATCAAGGAGACCTTCGGTAAGTATGTGTCCAAGGAGGTTCGGGATGAAGTGCTTTCCCGCGATATCCCTTTAGATGGTGAGTACCGGGACGTGACGGTGCTTTTTGCCGACCTGCGTAATTTCACGCCCCTTGTCGAACGAACAACCCCCCAACAGGTCGTGCGCATCATCAACCGCTACTTCGAAGTAATGGAGGCTGCCATCCGCGATCAAGGCGGGTTGATCCTGCAATTTATCGGTGACGAGATCGAAGCGGTATTCGGCGCCCCGATTGTCCTTGCCGACCACGCCACCCAGGCGCTGGTCGCCGCCATCGACATGAACCGCGGTTTGGAGACAGTCAACCGAGATCTGGTCGAACAAGGACACCCGCCCCTGAAGCACGGTATCGGGATCCACACGGGGAGGGTGGTGGCGGCCAACATCGGCAGCCCTGAACGTCTCTCCTATGCGTTGGTGGGGGACACAGTCAATGTGGCTTCCCGGCTGCAGGGTGTCAACAAGCAGCACGGTACTAGCATCATCCTCAGCGGCGAGACCCAGCGCCGGCTTTCCCGGAAATTCGCTTTGCGACGTCTGGCCCAGACGACACTCAAAGGAAAAAGCACACCGGTGCTCTTGTTCGGTTTGTGATCGGTGTCTCCCTAATGGTCAACAAGCACCATACCCGCTGCGGCCGTTAATTTCGTTTGACAGCGTCACGCTTGCATTTTAGCATTGAAAATAAGTCGACATGGAGGGCTTATCCCAGCTGCCGCCATTGGTGCGGATGACCGTCGATGTTCCTTTGATTGTTTGCCAACCTATCCTTATTTGATTCTATCTCGTCCAAGCGCCACCGATCCGTTGCCCGGACGGCATTCACTATTGATCATTCGCGTTCGCGGTTGCGGCTGCAAACCAACCCTTTTCAATTAGGAAAGGAGGGCGCCATGGCAACATTTCGCATACTTTTGCCCTATAACTATTCCCCAAACGATCAGAAAGCCATCCGTTTTGTTATAGACGCATTTGGCGGACACAAGGGGACCCAGGTCACCCTCTTTCATGCGTACACCCCCCTGCCCACCATTGACGTGTCGGCCAGTCCGGAAAACGTCAAGATGCGCAGTGGCATGACCTACCTGTCCGGTGAGCTGAACGACAAAGAAGCAGCCCTGAAGGCGGTGGGTGAGCGGCTGGTGGAGAGCGGATTCGAGCGTGATGCGGTCACCTGCATATTTAAAAAGCGTGTCAAGAGTGCGGCTGAAGAGATCGTCGACAAGGTTGCCGGCTGCAATGTGCTGGTGCTGAGTCGCGGTGCGGGTAAGGTAACCCATTTTTTTACACGAAGCATCTATGCCCGCGTGGTGACCGCCCTTAGGGGTGTGACCATCTGCGTTGCCACTTGAAAGGAGGAGGGACATGGCATCTGATAACAGAATCACTAACGACATCTTCAAGGCCGTCACGCGATCCGTATCTCACAGTGAAGACCTGGACGTGATGACCAACCACCTGGCCCAGTTGCTTACCGCCGGCCTGGACATCAAAGGGTGTGCCATCTTCGTGCTCAATGCGGTCACCGAGGAGCTGGAGATACTGGCCAGCTTCGGTCTGTCGGCCAAATATCTGACCAAAGGACCGCTGAATACCCCTAAAAGCATCAATGAAACCTTCCAGGGCAATCCCGTGGTGATTGCAGAGATCAGCAAAAAGACGCAAAGCCTGCAGTATCCCGACGAGGCGCGCAAGGAAGGCATCGCCGCTATCGTATCATTGCCCATCGTTCATCTTGGCGAGGTGGTCGGCGTGTTGCGCTTATACCATTACGACCCGTGGCAGGTGTCCGATCACGATCTGGAATCGCTGCAGATTCTGGCCGGAATCATCGGTCTGGCGATGACCTATTCGCGTTTTCACAACAGCATTCATGCCATTGCCGAAGTGCTGGGGCAAACCTTTCAGGTGGAATTGTCGCCCAAATTGGGCAAGCGATGAGTGGGTGCTGGTTCAGGGTTGGCGTTCGGGGTTCAAGTTTTAGGGTTCAAGGTTAAAGGTTGATTTACAGTTTGCCCAAACCGGTGAGGACTTTCTCCGGTGTAATGGGCAGGTCTTTGCAGCGGTATCCCGTGGCATGGAAAACCGCCTCGGCGATGGCGGGTGCCGTTGGCGAGACCAACCCTTCGCCGGCCTCTTTGGCACCCATGGGGCCCTCGGGCTCGAAAGTGTCGATGCACACGGACTCACCCGGCGGCATGTCTGCCGCGTTGGGAATCTTGTAGTCCAAAAAGGTCGTATTCAGTGTTTTACCCCCTTCCATGACGAACTGCTCGGACAAGGCGTAGCCGAGGCCCATGTGTACAGAGCCTTCCAGCTGGCCCTCTACGGCCATGGGATTGAGCACCGTCCCGCAATCATGGGCCGTCCACATCTTCTCCACCTGAACTTGGCCGGTTTCGGGATCCACCGTAACCTCGGCCACCTGGGCGCCAAAACTGAAAGCCGGGCTCACCAATCCCTTGCCGCGTGGGGTGTAGGACCCCCGGGCCACCAGCGGCTCGCCCCGCTGGGTCTTCTGCACAAAGGCCACCGCCTCGCCGAAGGTCATGCCCCGCTCCGGTTTACCTGCCGCGAATACCCGTCCGTCGGCAAATTCGATCTCGAAGATGACGTTGAGGTCAAAACGCGCCGATACCGCCCCAGCCAGCTTGGATTTAATTTTCTTGGCGGCATCCAGGACCGCGTTGCCCGCCATGAGCGTCACCCGGCTGCCCCAGGTGCCCAGATCCGCCTGAGGGGTCATGGCCGTATCGGCTGCGGTCAGCCGGATATCTGCCATGGTCAGTCCCAGGGCCTCGGCCAGGATCTGCTTGAGTACCGTGTCCGACCCCTGGCCGATGTCCGAAGCCATGGTGAGCAGATGGACGGTGCCGTCGGCAAAGGCCCGCACCTCGGCTGCCGAAAAGGGGTATTGGGTATTGAACCAATTGAATACGCCGCCGGAGATGAAACTGTAGCAGCCGATGCCCACCCCCCGTCCCGGTTTCAGGTTCTTGCGCTTGCGAGACCACCCGCTGATGCGCCGCACCTCCTTGAGAGAATCTACAAAACCGCAGGAACTGATGGTGGCCACGCCGGGCAGTTCGTCGCCGGAAACCATGGCGTTTTTGAGGCGGAGGGCAATCGGGTCGATGCCCAGCTCCTCGGCGGCCATGTTCATCTGGGTTTCGGCGGCAAAAAGGGTCTGCGGGGCACCGAATCCGCGCATGGCACTGGCTGGCGGCTTGTTGGTATACACGTGCTCACCCAGGTAACGATAGTTGGGATAACGGTACAGCATGGCCCCGAAGTTGCCTGAAAGGAAGGTCGCCGTGGGCCCCATGGCGTTATAGGCCCCGCCGTCCAGGTAGATGTGCAGATCCTTGGCCACCAGGGTGCCGTCCTTTTTGAATCCGACTTTGGAGCGCACGGTCATGGGGTGGCGCCGGCGTCCGAAGGCCAGCTCCTCCTCGCGGGTCAAGGTGAACTTCACCGGCCGGCCGGTTCGGCGCGCCATGAATGCCGCGCAGAACTCCCAGGGCCGCAACTCCATTTTACCGCCGAATCCACCGCCCACATTGGGTTTGATCACACGGATGTCATTTTCGCGCATATTCAAGGTGGCGGCCAGCAGGCACTGCACGATGTATGGCGTCTGGGTGGATGTCCACAAGGTGATGCGGCCTTCCAGGTCGCTCTGGGCCACACAGGCGCAGGGCTCCATGTAGGCGTGGCTCACGGCGTGAACGGTAAAGGTGTCCTCGCGCACATAGTCCGATTCGGCAAATCCTGCCTCGAGATCCCCATATGCAATCTTGCGGTCGATACTGATGTTGTTGGGTGAGGCCTCGTGGATCACCGGCGCCCCGGGGGCCAGCGACTCGGTCACCTCAAAAACACCGGGAAGTGCTTCGTATTCCACCTGAATCTGCTCGACGGCCTCCTCGGCTGTCTCCCGATCGACGGCGGCTACGGCGGCCACCTCGTCGCCGATGAAGCGCACCTTGTCCATGGCCAGGGCGTATTCGTCCTGCGTGCCGGGAAAGAGCCGCCAGTTGCCGTAGGTGACCCGGGGGATATCCTCACCGGTTACAACGCAGTGCACACCGGTCATGGCGGCAGCCTTGCGCGTGTCGATGTTCAGGATACGGGCATGGGGCAGCGGGCTTCTGAGCAGTTTGCCGTAAAGCATACCGGGCAGTTTGATGTCGTCGGCATAGATGGCCTGGCCGGTGGCTTTGGCCCGACCGTCTGTGCGCGGAACGTCTTTTCCGATAATGCGGTGTCCCTTCATTGGGTTTCCTCTCAACCTTATTTGCCTGAGGCCATTTTGCGGGCGTCGAAAAGGGCACGGACGGTCAGCACGCTGACCATTTTCCAGCGGTACGAGGCGCTGGCCCGGACGTCGGTGATGGGCGAGGTCTCCTTTGATGCCGCCCGGGCCGCCTCATGGATCAGGGCGTCGGTGATCGGTTTGCCAATCAATCGTTGCTCTGCTTCGTGAGTGCGCATGGGAACGGGGGCGCAGGCACCGACGATGATTCGTGCATCCTGGCAGCGTTCGTCTTGCAATGTGATCATGGTGCCGACTCCCACTGCCGAGCAGTCTAGCTTGCCGCGTTGGGAGAGGCTGTGGTAGGCCGTGCCGCATCTGGCGGGGGGCAGGGGAACGAAAATTGAGGTAACGATCTCCCCTTTTTTCAATGCGGTGATGCCCGGTCCCTGGAAAAAGTGTTCCAGGGCCATGCGGCGCGTGCCGTCGGGGCCGGCAATGGTTACCGATGCGCCCATGGCCATCAATGTGGGGGCGTTGTCCGCCGATGGAGAGGCATTACACAGATTTCCCACAACCGTGCCCATGTTGCGCACCTGCACATTGGCGGTGCATCCGGCTGCATGGGCAACGGTCGGATAGTAACGGCGAATGGATGGATGTGCGGCAACATCCGCCAGCAGCGCGGTGGCGCCAATGGTCAAACCGCTGCGCTTGTCGAAGGCGATTGCATCCATGCCGGGGATTCGTTTGAGGCTGACGATGCATTTGGGCGAAAGCATTCGGTGCCGGATCTTGACCAGCAGATCGGTGCCACCGGCCATGACACGGGTGTCGGTGTCGCTTTCGACCAGAGCGCGAACCGCTTCCTCCACGGTCTTTGGGGCGATATAGTCGAATTGGGGTGCGGGCATGACCGTTACCTCCTGGGTTTGGTTTTCATCTGCCGCCCGGCTTCGGCGATGGCGTCAACGATCTTGTTGTAACCCGTGCAACGGCAAAGGTTACCGGATATGGCCATGCGAATATCGCTGTCGCTTGGGGTCGGATTGTCCTGGAGTAGATTCAAGGCCGAGATCTCCATGCCGGGAGTACAGAAACCGCATTGAATGGCACCCTTTTCAATGAAAGCCGCCTGGATGGGGTGCAATTCCTCTCCGGATGCCAGCCCTTCAACGGTGAGGATCTGTTTACCATCCGTCTCCACGGCCAGGGTGAGGCAGGAACTGACACTCTTGCCGTCCACCAGGACGGTGCAGGCACCGCAATCTCCAGAGCCGCAGCCCTGTTTGGTTCCCGTCAGGCAAAGATCCTCGCGTAGCACGTCGCTGAGGGTGCGCCAGGGTTCCACCGCCAAGGAGTAGGTGTCCCCGTTGATCGTCAATCTAATCTCGTGTTTCATTTGATTCTCCGGAAGGTAAGCGTTGGTTTACCGCCCTGGTGATACTGTTTGTATCGTCTATCATAGCTATTATGTATTTCGTCAAGGTCTAATTGGACGCCGCAGCCAAGGTGGATTGCAGAGCCATTCGAAGCAGCGTTGAAAAGCCGTCGCAGGCCTGACCCTATGCCCGTCATCTTTCCGCCAACCGCGGATCCAATGGGCCACAAGGCGCAGGGCGGATGGTGCCGCTTGACAGCGGCCATGTGGGTCTTTACCCTTGTCTGTGAACAATCACGATGCACGTATGAGCGTGAGAATCGGTAATCCCGTTAAGCCAAGGTGATCATGTCTGAACAACCCACGACCGCGCGTGGCCTGGGACTCTGCTCAGGCGGCCTGGACAGCATTTTGAGTGCACTGGTGCTGCGGCAGCAGGGTGTCGAGGTGCATTGGGTCTCTTTTGAGACTCCCTTTTTCTCATCGGAAAAAGCCAAAAAGGCCTCGGCGGTCACCGGCATTCCACTCATCGTGCGTAAAATTACCCCGGTATACTTGCAGATGATGCGCTCCGCGTCCGTTCAATTCGGCAAGCACATGAACCCCTGCATGGACTGCCATACCCTGATGTTCCGATTGGCCGGCGAGATGATGACCGAGCAGGGCTTCGACTTCCTTTTTTCCGGGGAGGTGCTCGGCCAGCGCCCCATGAGTCAGACCCGTACCTCCCTGCGCTACGTGGAAAAGCACTCCGGCTACGACGGCTACATCTTGAGGCCCCTGTCCGCCAAGAACTTGCCGGAGACGATCCCTGAGCAGCAAGGGTGGGTGGACCGGAAACGACTGCTGGACATCTTCGGAAGGGGCAGAAAGCGACAGATACAGCTGGCCCGGGCATTCAAGGTGACCGACTATCCGGCACCGGCGGGGGGATGCCTGTTGACCGATAAGCTTTTCAGTCGCCGGCTCAAAGATCTATTCGATCACCAGGCGTCCACCCCGGAAAAGGATCTTGAACTCCTCAAATTCGGCCGTCACCTCCGCCTGGATCCAACAACTAAAATCATCGTGGGCCGGACCCGCCAGGACAATGTGGAAATCGGCCGCTTCGTCGATCCGAAAGCGGACATGCTGTTCAAGGTGGATGCCTATCCGGGGCCGCTGGTGGTCATGCCTGGAGGCGGCCCGGAACCGCTGGTGATGCTGGCTGCCGGCATCTGTGCCGGCTACAGCAAGGCACCCGATAATGATCTGGTGACAGTGACCGTTAAGGAGCACGGCCGGCGTCGGCAGGTTACGGTGTTGGGGATTCCGCCGGCAGAGAACAAGAAGTTTTTGATATAGATTGGGGGATTGAGGGATTGGGGGATTGGGGTGGTCCGTGAAAGGCTACTATTGAACCCGGCACCTGAATTCGGCTCCCCGGCTACGGTCATCTGACATTGGTTTTATTTCCCTCATCGTCCATTTCCCATCATCCATCTTCGATTCCCAGACCGGCCTTCTCTGTACTCAGACCGCTGTCTTCGACATTGTACGCAGCTGCCCGCATGCAGCGCCGATATCCTGACCTTTGCTGTGGCGCACAATTGCCGTAAAGTGATGATCGGCCAAACATTCCTGGAAGTCGCGGATCCGGTCTGGGCCCGGTCGCGAAAAGGCGCTGCCCGGGTGCTCATTAAATGGGATGAGATTGATTTTTGCCCGGATGGGGCGTAGCAGCTTCACCAGTCGGCGGGCGTCTGCCATACTGTCATTGATGCCTCTCATCAGGATGTATTCAAAGGTAATTTTTCGCCGGGGCGGCAGGGGGTAGCGTCGGCAGGCGGCCATCAACTCGGCGATGGGGTAGCGCCGATTGATGGGCATCAAGCGGGTACGGGTGTCATCATCGGTTGCATTGAGAGAGACGGCCAGGTTCACCCGGGTGTCGCGCCCCAAGTCGGCCAATTTGGGCACTAGGCCGGCCGTGGACACGGTGACCCGCCGGGCAGAGAACTTGAGCCCCCAGTCACCGTCGGTAATGACTGACAACGCCTGGACCAGGTTGGCATAGTTGGCCAGCGGTTCTCCCATGCCCATGAAAACGATGTTGGTCAAAACCATCCCATCCTGCGCGTGTACCTGCTGTTGGACGTCGCGTACCTGCGAGATGATCTCACCGGCGGACAAATTGCGCACCAGTCCCCCCCGGGCCGTCATGCAGAACCGGCAACCCTGGTGGCAGCCCACCTGGCTGGATATGCACAGGGTGAAGTGATCCTTTTCCGGGATGAGCACGGTTTCGATGTGCTGACCATCGCCCAGGCGCAGCAGCCGTTTGCGGGAGCCATCCGTTGACTCGACCTCGTGAACCATCTCCAGGCGGGGATTGTCGAAGGCGGCCTGCATTTCGTCCCGCAGCGTTTTGCCCAGGTTGGTCATTTGATCAAAACGATCGGTTTGCCGCAGGTATACCCATCGCAGAATCTGATCCGCCCGAAAGGCACGCCGGCCGCCTGCCGCCAGCCAATCGATCAATTGCTGTCGGGATAGATCCTTGATGTCGATTTTGCTTGATTCAGCGGTCATGATGTGGGATCCACCCATCGGATCGACATTGAGGTTATGGCCGGTGTCGGGTGTTGGCAGCCATCATGGGGCGACGACCTGCCCATGCATATGGTTCTTCCAGCGCTGCGGGCCATTGCGGCCGCCATTAATGTATTGACATAACATTGAAAAAAGTCTATTTTCAAGGTTTATGTTTATATAATGGTGAAATACCATGTTTGACGCGCTCAGCGACAAGTTAAATTCGGTTTTCAAGCAGCTCAAAGGGCAAGGCAAGCTTTCTGAAAAGAATATCGCCGACGGCTTGAGAGCGGTGCGCATGGCCCTTTTGGAAGCAGATGTCCACTACCAGGTGGTCAAGCGTCTGGTGGCCGATATCAAGGAACGTGCACTGGGCCAAGAGGTCATGGGCAGCCTGACCCCCGGCCAGCAGGTGGTCAAGATCGTCAATGAGGCGCTGACCACGCTCATGGGAGAGTCCCATCAGGCGCTCAATCTGTCCGGCGAAAAACCGGTCGCCGTGATGCTGGTGGGCCTTCAGGGCTCCGGTAAGACCACCACGGCCGGCAAGCTCTCGGTCATGCTGCGCAAAACCGGCAAGCAGCCGTATCTCGTGCCTGCGGACGTCTATCGGCCTGCGGCCATCGACCAATTGAAGAAACTGGGCACCCAGCTGGGTGTGCCGGTATTTGATGCCACCCCGGATATGGACCCGGTGCAGATCTGCCAGCAGGCTCGGGTGGCGGCCCAAAAGGCGGGTTGCGACATCATGCTTTTGGATACCGCCGGGCGCCTGCACATCGATGACAATTTGATGGATGAGCTGTCGCGCATCCGTGCGTCGCTGAAACCGACGGAAATCCTGCTGGTGGCGGATGCCATGACCGGCCAGGATGCGGTCAACATCGCCAAAGCCTTTGACGAACGGCTGGACATCGGCGGTGTGGTGCTCACCAAAATGGATGGGGACGCCAGGGGCGGTGCGGCGTTGTCCATACGATCCATCACCGGCAAGCCGATCAAATTCATCGGCGTGGGTGAAAAGCTCAGCGAACTGGAAGCCTTCCATCCGGATCGCATGGCGTCGCGTATCCTGGGCATGGGAGATGTCCTCACCATCATCGAAAAGGCTCAGGAGGTGGTGGATGAGAAAAAGGCCGTCGAGCTTGAAAAGAAGCTGCGCAAAAATCAGTTCACCTTGGAGGATTTTCGTGACCAGATGCGCCAGATACGCAAAATGGGCTCACTGACCGATATCTTGGGCATGATTCCTGGGATGGGCAAGGTCAAGCAGATGAAGAATCTTCAGGTGGATGAAAAAGAATTGGTTCACATCGAGGCCATTATCAATTCCATGACGCCCCAGGAGCGGCGCCAGCATGCGATCATCAATGGCAGCCGCCGCAAGCGCATTGCCGCAGGTAGCGGCACACGCGTTCAAGATGTCAATCGACTGTTAAAAAATTATGCACAAGTGATGAAAATGATGAAGAAATTCAATAAAGGTGGCATGCGCGGGATGGGCCGTGGCACGCTGCCCTTCTAAAGGAGACCAACATGGCAGTAAAAATCAGACTGGCCCGGCACGGGGCAAAAAAAAGACCGTTTTACCGCATTGTCGCAGCTGACAGCGAAAGCCCCAGGGACGGCCGTTTTCTCGAAAAACTAGGCACCTATAATCCCTTACAGGAGCCGGCAGAGGTGGTTTTGGATGCGGAGCGGGTCAACTATTGGATCAGCCAGGGGGCGACCCCAACCGATACGGTCCGGTCGATCCTGAAGCGCGAGGGCGTTTTCGCTGCTGCAGAAGCAGAGTAATAACATGCGCCAAACCTGATTCCCGGCCGCAGCAAAGGAGATGGAGCCATGAAAGAGCTGATCAAGTTCATTGCCCAGGAACTGGTGGATTTTCCGGATCAGGTTTCCGTTGAGGAGATTGAAGGCAACCAGACATCCGTGATTGAACTGAGGGTGGCCAAAGAGGATTTGGGTAAGGTAATCGGCAAACAGGGGCGGACAGCACGTGCCATGCGGACCCTCTTGAGCGCGACTTCCGCCAAGATAAAAAAACGTACGGTCCTTGAAATCATCGAATAGCCTCAACCAAAGGGACGATTTGATCCTGGTGGGCCGGATCGTGGGCGCCCACGGCACGGGGGGCAACCTCAAGGTTAACTCCTATGCCGAGTCCCAGGCGGTATTCGAGGCGGCAGGCGGGCTTCAGGTTGCCCTTCCCGACGGCTCGTCTCGCGTGATGACCGTTGCGTGGGTGCAGCCTCACGGTCGCGGGCTGCTCATGCGTTTGGAAGCCGTTGGCGATCGCGACCAGGCCGAACGCCTGATCGGCGCGCAA
This sequence comes from Desulfosarcina sp., assembly GCA_050124445.1. Taxonomy (GTDB): domain Bacteria; phylum Desulfobacterota; class Desulfobacteria; order Desulfobacterales; family Desulfosarcinaceae; genus Desulfosarcina. The sequence goes on along the minus strand of JASFFF010000012.1, from coordinate 7,962 downwards.
CTGTTCGCCAGAAAATCAGACCTGCCGGTCCTGGAGGAAGATACCTACTACTGGTTCGAACTGGTAGGCTTGCATGTCCATGATACGTCGGGGAAACGGTTGGGGCGTCTTGACAGCGTCATCGCTACGCCTGGCAATGATATTTACGTAGTCAAGGCAGAGCAAGGCGGGCAATCACGGGAAATGCTGATTCCCGCCATTGGTGACGTGGTCCTGAAAATCGACCTGGAGGGCAGAACCATGATTGTGGATCCGCCGGAAGGGTTGTAAACCGGCGGTGACGGATCGATGAAACTTTGTGTGCTGACGCTTTTCCCTGAACTGTTCGAGCCGTTCTGGGATCACGGGATGATCAGACGTGCGATTCAGAAAGGAAAGATCAGCCCTGCCACCATCAACATCCGCGACCATGCCCACGGGCGGCATCGGGTGACCGACGATCGGCCCTACGGGGGTGGGTGCGGCATGGTGATGAAGCCGGAACCACTGGCCAAGGCGGTTGCCCAAGCCAAGCATCGGATGCCGGCGGCCATGACCTTGCTGATGTCCCCCCAGGGCCGGCAATTCGACCAGCAATTGGCCCAATCATTGGCGCAGACGGATGCGCTTATTTTGGTCTGCGGCCGCTATGAAGGGGTGGACGAACGTTTCATCGATCAGTACGTGGATGGAGAGATTTCCATCGGTGACTTCATTCTCACCGGCGGTGAACTGGGGTCCATGGTGGTCATCGATGCGGTTGCGCGGTTGATTCCCGGTGTGCTGGGCAATGCGGATTCCACCGGCAATGATACGTTCAGCGACGGTCTCGTGGAGCATGCCCACTTTACCCGGCCGCCGCGCTTCGGCGATGAATCGGTTCCGGACGTGCTGCTTTCCGGCAATCACAGCGAGATCGACCGTTGGCGCCGTGAAACCGCTCTGATGCGAACGGTGTTGAAACGGCCGGATCTGTTGGTTCCGCGGGAATTATCCCCGCAGGAACGGGCAACCTTGGTGAAATGGCGCCGGGACATTGACAGGCTCATTGGGTAACCGTCTTTACGTCGCCCTGGTTCACCATCCGGTGATCGACAAGCATGGCGAAACGATCGCGTCTGCAGTCACCAACCTCGATCTGCATGACATTGCCAGGGCCTGCAGAACCTATGGGGTTAAAGGTTATTACGTCATCACCCCGCTGACGGATCAGCAGGGGCTGGTAAAGCGGATCCTCGACCACTGGATCGCCGGCCCGGGGGGGCCGTACAATCCCCAGCGGCGGCAGGCGCTCGAGCTGGTGCGAATCAAGGCCAGCTACAGGCAGACCGTCGATGATATTGCCCGCCTGGAAGGGTGCCGCCCCCAAACGGTGGCCACCACGGCCAGACGGCATCCAGGCAACCTGTCGTACCGGGGCCTTAAAGACAAGCTGGCCGAGGCCACCCCGCTGGTATTGGCCTTTGGCACGGCATGGGGATTGTCCGAAAAATTCATAGCCGATGCGGATTACGTGTTGGATGCACTAATCGGGGCGGGTGTGTACAACCATCTGTCGGTCAGATCCGCCGCCTCCATCATCCTGGACCGGCTGCTGGGCGACAGGTCCTGATTGCCCTGAATTGACCGAGCGACGCCTGCCGGACCGTGGATGAAACCGCTTACATGCCCGGCTGACACATTGCGAGGCAGGCGGTTCGGTGCAGATATCTTGCGACTTGCCAAAACAGTCAATTGTTAACATTTTTTATCGGGAGTTATCATGGAAACCATCAAAAACATCGAAAAAGAACAGATCCGTATGGATTTGCCCGACTTTTCACCGGGCGATACCGTCACGGTGCATGTAAAGATTCGTGAGGGCAACAAAGAGCGGCTTCAGGCCTTTCAAGGGGTTGTGATCAGCAAGAAAAAAGGCTTGTCCAATGCCACCTTCACCGTGCGCAAGGTGTCCTACGGCGTCGGCGTAGAGCGCGTCTTTCCCATGCATTCACCGATTATCGACCGGGTTGAGGTGGTTACCCGTGGCCGGGTGCGACGGGCCAAGATCTACTACCTGCGCAAACTGCGCGGCAAGGCAGCCCGGATCCGGGAAAAACGGTTCACGTAGCAGCTCGTTTGGTAAGCCTAGGTGCGTAAAGTGGCCGGACGATACCATGGATGCAGACCTGTGGGCGTTTGAAAATAAGGCCCATGACTTGGGCCATCGGATCATTGCCGGCATCGACGAGGCCGGCCGGGGACCCCTGGCCGGTCCCGTCGTTTCCGCTGCCGTGATCCTGCCCGATGACGCCGACCTGCCAGGGATCGACGACTCCAAGCGGCTGTCACCGGCCCGGCGGGATCACCTTTACGCGCGTCTCTATCAAGTTGCCAGGGCCATCGGTATCGGGGTGGTGGATTCGGCCGAGATCGATCGGATCAATATCCTCCAGGCCACCTTGCGCGCCATGGCCATGGCTGTGGCCAACCTGCGGCCCCGCCCGGACCACCTGCTTGTCGATGGCATTTTCGGCATTCCATCTGATCTGTCCCAGCAGTCCATTAAAAAGGGAGACTCGCTGAGCATCTCCATTGCCGCCGCCTCCATTGTGGCCAAGGTTACCCGGGACCGTATCATGTCACAGGTAGACACGCTGTTCCCCGAATATGGGTTTGGCCGCCACAAAGGGTATCCCACCAAAACGCATCGGGCTGCCATCGTCACTCACGGCTGTTGCCCCGTTCATCGCCGCACCTTTAAAGGGGTCCGTGAGATTGCGCAGCAAACAGAACGCCAACAGCGCATGGCCGAGGCGTACAGCCTTTTGCAAAACCACCCATACCGGGATTGATACGTGACCGGCATGTTAAACCGACAGCAACAATTCGGCAGACGCAGCGAACGACTGGCTGTGGAATATCTCAAACGCCTGGGGTACCGCATTATCGAAACCAACTACCGCTCGGCGGTTGGCGAGATCGACATCATTGCCAGCGAGAAGGGAACTCTCGTATTCGTTGAGGTGAAAGCCCGTTCATCCAACCGATTCGGCAGTCCCAAGGCAGCGGTCACCGCCACCAAACAACGCAAGATTTCCATGGCTGCTCTGGACTACCTCAAACGTTCCGGACAGGCGGATTCACGGGCGCGATTCGACGTGGTGGCCATCGATACCGCCTCCGGCAACACCGATATCGAGGTTGTGAAAAATGCCTTTGCCCTTGCCTACGGATGATCCCAATGCCGTTGCAACCCCCGGCGGCCTCTATGTGGTGGCCACCCCCATCGGCAACCTGGAAGACATTACCCTGCGCGCCATCAAGACGCTGTCCAGCGTGGATCTGATTGCCGCCGAGGACACGCGCCATACCGGTCGTCTGCTGAGGCACTATCATATAGATACCCCCCTGATCTCCTGTCATGAGCACAACGAGCAGCAGCGCACGCCGGAACTGATTGATAAAATCCGTGACGGTAAAGCCGTGGTGCTGGTGACCGATGCTGGAACACCGACGGTGTCCGATCCCGGTTACCGCCTGGTTCGCTCGGTGATTGATCAGGGCCTGGACGTGTTCCCCATTCCCGGTGTATCGGCAACGGTCACGGCCCTGTGCGCATCCGGACTGCCCACCGACGCCTTCGTGTTCCAGGGCTTCACGCCCAAAAAGAAAGGCAAGCGAGGGGAACTGCTCGATGACCTGGCAAATGAGCCCCGCACATTGGTTTTTTTCGAATCTCCTCGGCGGGTGACGGCCTTGCTGGATGATATCCGCTCGGCGATGGGCGATCGGCAGGCGGTACTGGCCCGCGAGTTGACCAAATTGCACGAGGAGTTTATCCGCGGCCGACTTTCTGAAATACAGGCCAGGCTGGCCGAACGGTCCCAGATCAAGGGGGAATGCACGTTGCTGGTGGCGGGTGCGCCGGCGGCGGAAACCATCTCCGATACAGATCTGGAGGCGGCCTTGCGCCAGGCGCTGGATCAATCCGGGTCACACCTGTCCAGCCTGTCGAAAGCCCTTGCCCGACGATTTAACCTGCCACGAAAACGCGTATACGAGATGGCCCTGCGCGTTCGAAGAGAGAACGAGGACATATCCTAAACGCATGAGCCAGACGGCAACAACCCTCTATCCCGTGATTCTGACGGTACCGCCACCCGAGCGGGACCTGAAGGGCCGCGATAAGGTACGGGCGTTGAGCCGCCACGCCCGCAGCGCCCTGAGACAATCATGTTTGCAGAGCGGGCTTCACCTCGAGACCTTTACCAAGGACGAAGACGGAGCGCCGCTGCCGGTGAAGGGGGTGTATTGGTCGCTGAGCCATAAGTCCAGTGTCGTCGGCGGTGTGGCATCACCCATGCCGGTGGGGCTTGATCTGGAGACCATTCGGCCAGTGAGCGAGGCCCTGTTGACCAAGGTGGCCGATGCCGATGAATGGCAGCTGGTCGGCGGCAGGGCGGCTGATCGTTTCTTTCGTTTCTGGACGGCCAAGGAGGCCGTGCTCAAGGCGGTGGGCAAGGGTATCGCCGGACTCTCACGCTGCCGGATTGTGGAAATTGTGGATGATACACGCATGACATTGGTTTACGAGAAGACCCGCTGGCCGGTAGTCCACTTTCGTCGAGATGATCTCGTGGCTGCCCTGACAGCCCATGACTTGGATGTCGCCTGGACCTATACGTGCTGAGACGTCTTCTCCATTGTAAGCATTCACAGGGCACCGCATCTGCTTTGTTACCGGACACTTGAAGTATGACCAATACATCTGCGTGTCCGGTGCCGCACATCTACGGCACCCTGTAAACGCTTACTGATCCGGCAGTTGCAGCAAATTGGGCATTTCCACCCCGTGAACACATACCCTCCATTTGATCACGCGAATGCGGCCTTCACTGTTCGGGTATGATGTCAACTCGTGCTGTTGATGGATTGAGGCAATGCCGCCGATGGATTGCGCCTTGTCTTTTTGCATTGAATGGTCAATAGTGAGCGTTATGCGCAATCTTTCGAAATGAAGTCGAAACCAGTTAAAGGAGCGGTTATGCACATCACGTTTTACGGGGCGGTAAGGGAAGTGACCGGTTCCATGCACCTGTTGAACACCGATCAGGATCGCATTCTGCTGGATTGCGGCATGTACCAGGGCCGGCGTAAAACCGCTGCAGAGAAGAATCGGGTGATGCCCTTCGATCCGGGTATTCTCACCAACATGGTGCTTTCCCATGCCCACATCGACCATTCCGGGCGCATTCCGCTCTTGGTCAAGCAGGGATTCAACGGTCGGATCTACTGCACACGGGCAACTGCCGATGCCTGTGGCTACCTGCTGCCGGATTCGGCTCACATTCAGGAGAGCGATGCCGAATATCTCAACTATAAGACGGTGCGCGGCGCTTTGTCGCAGATCCAAACCAGCAAACGGGAACTTCGGGATATCAAGAAACTGCTAAAAAAGAACAAGCATAAGCTCAATGCCAAAGTGATCAATGACTACATCCAACGGTTCCATCTGAACGGTGTGGAACCTCTCTACACCACGGCTGACGCACAGCAGGCCCTCAAGGCCTTCGAAGGCATTCCCTATCGCAGTCCGGTGACGATTGGCCGCAACACCACCTGCACCCTGTTCGAGGCCGGTCACATTCTTGGATCGGCGATTGTCATGATCCGCCACGAGGCCAACAGCCAATCCCGCACCGTCTGTTTTTCAGGGGACATCGGACGCTATGACAAGCCCATCTTACGGGATCCGGCCAGTCAGTTCGGTGACACTGACCATGACGTGGACCTGATGGTCATGGAAAGTACTTACGGAAATCGCGATCATGAGCCGGTAATCGACCTGCGTCCCCGGCTAAAGTCGGTGCTCAACGAGACCTTCGACCAGGGCGGTACCGTGCTGATCCCCTCCTTTGCCTTCGGGCGCACCCAGGAGTTGCTTTACGTGATCCATGAGCTGTACGACGCCGGCGAGGTGCCCGCCAGGCCGGTATACGTAGACAGCCCGTTGGCCACCAATATCACCAAGGTCTTCGGAGAACACCCGGAAGTATACGATGCGGAAACCCACGAAACCTTTCTCCAACAAGGCAAAAATCCCTTTGCCTTCAAGCAGGTGCAATTCACCCGCAGCGTCGAGGCGTCCATGGCGCTCATGCGCGAGGAAAAGCCCCACATCGTCATCTCCGCTTCGGGCATGTGCGAAGCCGGGCGCATCCTGCATCACCTGCGCTACAAGATCCACAATCCCAAAAATACCATACTGATTGTGGGGTACATGGCCAACCATACCCTGGGTCGGCGCATTCTCGATCAGGGAACAGCCTACGAATCATCGGGCCGTTCGGGAGAACCGCCCATTGTCAAGATCCTCAACAAGGAGTATCCGCTGCAGGCGCGTGTGGTCAAGATCGGTGGGTTTTCGGCCCACGGGGACCGCAACGAAATGGTCCGTTTTCTTAAAGATTCTAAACTGAACGTCAAACGGATCGCCGTGGTCCACGGGGAGGCAGACCAGAGCCTGGCCTTTTGCAAATTTCTCAGGATCGCAGGCTTCGATGCGCTGGTGCCGCGCGTGGGGGAGACGTTGACGGTCTGAGGACGGAAGACGGAAGAAAAAAAAGGCAGCGTCTTTGATGAATGACAACGGAGTTGGCTGGGTTCGGGTAATCTTTATTTATGAATCAGGCAAGCAACCAGAGTAAAGCCGTGATCGCAACATACGATGATGAGGCGGAAGCCTCTGGCTGGTACGGTCCAGAAGTGATTTTCGGTCTGATGTACCATTTTGTAAAGTCCGGTGAATCCATAATGGATATCGGGATCGGTACTGGCTTGGCATCTGTTCTGTTCCGCAAGGCAGGACTGAAGGTGCATGGAATGGATGGCTCTCCTCAGATGCTCGATGCATGCCGTCACAAAGGATTTGAAGCCCTGAAAATGCACGATCTGAGTCATTCCCCGTATCCCTATGATTCAGAAAGTATGCACCACGTCGTCTCTACTGGTGTCTTCAATTTTTTCAGTGACCTGTCTCTGGTTTTTGAGGAGTCAGCCCGCATACTGCGACAAGGAGGCCTTTTTGCCTTCACTGTTGGCGATAGAACCGAAAATGAGCCCCACGCGATCAAGGTTGGCGCTGTACATACAAGGTCTGATCAGACGGTAACGATGTATCTGCATAGCACCGAACAGATAGAGACATGGATTGAAGAATCTGGTTTCAGGCTTTTCAGAAGTCTGGCTTTTCAAATATTCATGGATCGCGAGCGAAAAAAAAGTATTCAAGCCAAAGCGTATCTGGCCAGGAAAATTAAAATGCAATGAATGTTGAACCGCTTTCAACGGTGTACGAAAACAATCGCAGCGGACTGAATCTTTTGAAGATGGGATATCAGGTCGTACTGAGGGGCTCACCTTAGATGATTAGGCTGGTTTCATTAATTTCTAATTGGTATGATTTCTCAATACATCTCAAGTCACCACATTATTGTGATAGATTCATTTTCCCAACGTAATCTGCAATGAACTGGAAACTCAACCGCCCAATATATATGGTGGTACTCGGGATTGGTCTACGATCCAACAACTTGGCGACATTGGCAAGAAAGCTGTACGTTCTGGATGAGCTGATAGTTTCAGTTATTATAATCTATCCTGCAGTTAAGATATAGAAATGGAAACATCCCATACCATGCGTCTTGACTTCGGTGAACAAAGTGGTACTGAGTAAGGAAGACAAGATCTCAAAGATGTTTCAACTATTTTTTACCTAAGAGCGATAATAGCACACGGACTTAATAGATTGACGACTTTTTCTAAATCAATTGATTTATAATACTTTAAATTTACATCCCACCAGTAGCCGGGGCAAGACCGATACGATCACCTTCTGAAAGCACAGAGTCAAGACCAACTTTTTTGCTGTTAACAAAAGCAATTTTGACTTCCTCTTTTTGGAGTCCGGCAGCCTCTATAAGGTCTTCAACCGTTTGTCCA
>JASFFF010000011.1:0-20843 GCA_050124445.1 Desulfosarcina sp. | reverse complement strand
GATAAAGTGGATTCTTTTTTAGACAAAATATATTATCTGTTGTTTGTTATTCTTGGGCTTTTCATGATCAGATATCGAAATGTCTTGACTTTGAAGATCGTGGCATCCCAAAGAATGGCGGAATTTCTCTTTAAACGTGCCAACATGAGTGAAGATAATGAGTTGATATTTACCCGACGTCTTTGTCTCGTTGTTGGTTTGGCTTTCATTGTTTTTGGAATTTTCAAGCTTATTACAGTGTAGATAAAAGGTGTATAGCGTCAGAGCCTTTGAGACACAGTCAAGGGTTTTCTTAATGGACACTCCTGGGTTAACCTTAAACCCACAGGAGTGAACGATGAACCTGTTTGCACACTGGCGGTTAGTGCGACAATCGGCTGGTCGATAGGAGCCGGATGAACCGAGAGGTTCACGTCCGGTTGCGTGAGAGACTGAGGGGGAGGTTCCCTCGGTCTACTCGACTCACAGGGAAATCCAAACTCATAATAATGACAAATCACTTTTCAAAAAGATAAATTAGAGAGCGATGGAGCAATGGATAAGAAATGGATGATTGCAGTTGTACCAGGCGTTTTGATGTTGATTTTAGGAGCATTTATTATAGCGCTTTTTCTGGTTAAAATCCTATGGGCATGGACAATTCCAGACTTATTTCCAGGAGCCGTTGAGCAGGGTTTGGTTGCGAAAGAGATCTCTTGGTATACTTCACTTAAAGTTTCCATCTTTATTGCTGCATTGGCGGGAATATCTGGTGTTCGGCAGAGTGAAAAATCATAATTTTGAAAAAGTTTTCAAAATATCTATATATATGTATTTTTATGAATTTGCATGTAATCTCAATCAATCACAAATGAAAGCTATATTACAACGCGAGAATTGATGAGAAAATTTCTTTTCATAATTTGTCTTTTTATTACATTACCATCAAGCACGCAGATTTTCGCTTGTACTGGTTTTTTTGCAGCTCAGGGAGATATGGCTCTTGTTGGCAATAATGAGGATTATTTCAACACGACACAAACTAAGATTGTTGTCCGGCCACCAGAAGGAAGAAAGTACGGAAGACTATTCTTTGGATTTGAGTCTTCTAAACCACATCATGGATTTGGAAATTTTAACCCACAGGGTGGAATGAATGATCAGGGTCTGTTTTTTGATTGTTTCGCAACACCACTACTACAGGTGACAGGATCGGAAAATAAACAAAGATTTCAAGAGCACCCCTTTGAGATTCTTTTAGCAGAGTGTGCTACTGTAGAAGAGGTGACGGCCAGGTTTGACCATTATAAACTTGAGTTCATGAGGACATTTCAGATTTTTATCGCCGATAAATCAGGCCGGTCTGCTATTATTGAAGGAGATAAAATAGTCCGAAAATCAGGATGGTATCAGGTTGTCACAAGTTTCTATCATTCAAAACCATCCCTCGGTGGCTATCCGTGCAAAAGGTATGAAACTGTTTTAAGCCTTTTAGATAACACACGGAGTGTTTCTATTGAACAGTTTAAAAACATATTAGATAAAACCCATGTTGAAAATTCTAAGTATAAAGGTCGCATAGTAGAAACCCTTTATTCTAACATTTATGATCTGCGGAAAGGTGTAGTCTACGTATATTATCGACATGATTTCGATAATGAAATTGTCATCAATATCAAGAACGAATTTATCAAAGGAAAACGTTCTTATGATTTGCAATCCCTTTTTGCTAAATGAAAATCAAATTTAAGAGTTGCCGATTACTCCAACGACCATGCAAATATCGGCTCCTGCAATTATCAACGATGTTTGAATATTATCACATCGGGCCAAATCTTAGACATAAATTAGCTTGAGATAGGAAGTACCGTTTATTTCCGTCTAATTGCCTATTATCGCAAGCAACCAGATTGTCATTAAACAAACTTTTGTCCCATATTGGCATTTTCAATCAAAAAAAGCGCTTACGGCTACTAGCCATAAGCGCCTGAAGTGTGGTGCATCTGGGTGCGTATAGGGTGCAAACTTCGGCACAAAACGCTACATTTCGGTAAATGTGAGTACTGCTTTTTGACTGCCATAATTATTTTTAAACACCTACCATATAGAGCTTTTCAGCAATTCATCGTGTTATGGTTATATCTATTTCATGAATAGGGAAAATGCAATCCTCAGTCACTTGGCAGAATTACTCTATTTTACTATTGCTTTCATATATTGTGGTGTTCAACGGATTAGAGATAGTTGCATACTTGGCCAAAAACCTGTCTAGTTACGGACAAGCATTATTTTTTTTCTTAAAACCTCTTGGTGTTAATTTCCTTGTAGGAATTTGGATGTCTGTTTTTCCATTCCAATGCTGTGATAGAAGGGATTTTGTCATCTTGTTGGAAGCTTGGATTGGATAAAGATTGCGTACAGGGTATCATATAAAGATAACCAATTGTATGACCTTCAATAGCTCCAAATAAACAGGATACCATATTGTTAAGTATACTCCAGATCACAAAGCGAACCCGCCACTATATTTTTCTGTCCCGATTTTACCGATCAATCAATCCGCATCCGTCGAACCCGCTCCCCGACGAGGCCTGGCCGCCCACATTGTCTGATCGTGACCGCCGCTGGCCGGCAACAAGGGCGGCCCTACTGGCGGTTGTCAGAATGCTAGCCCATCTGTTAGAACGGGGCTGACCATCTTGAAGTGAACCGACGGCAAAGCCGGGGAGGGCGGTTTCGACAACCGACCTGAATTACAAAGGGCCGCCAATCCAACGGCACCATCTTAAGGAGTGCGGGTAATTCGGTGGAAAAGATCATCATCATCGGCGGGGGTATCGGCGGCGCGATCGCCCACGACCTGACCCGCAGGGGATTTGCAGTGGTGCTGCTGGAAAAAGGGGAGCTGTGTTGCGGAAGTACCGGCAGGCACCATGGTTTGCTGCACAGTGGGGCGCGCTACGCATTGCACGACATCGCCACGGCAGCCGAGTGCATGACGGAAAACCGTATTCTGCGAGGCATCGCACCATATGCATTCGAGCAAAACGATGGCCTTTTCGTGGCCCTCAATGATGCAGACATGGTTCATCGGCAGCCATTTGTTCAAAGCTGCACCGCCGCGGGCATTCCCCACCGCGAACTCAGTGTGGACGAGGCCCTGACCATGGAGCCCGCTTTGTCGCCAACCATCAAGGCGGCGATTCAGGTGCCCGATGCCAGCATGGATGCCTGGCGATTGGCCATGGGGTTTTTTGCCACCGCCCGGGCCAACGGCGCCGACATCCGTCCGTTTTCAGAAGCGGTTGGGCTGCTTGCCGATGCCGGCAAGGTGACTGGCGTGCAAGTCAGGGACCATATTCGCCACACCACCTATGTCGAAAAAGCGGATATGATCATCAATGCGACGGGCCCGTGGGCTGGAAAAATAGCTGCCATGCTCGGCATCCATATACCCATGAAACCGGCACCGGGCGTCATGGTCAGCCTGCAGCCGCGCCTGACGGGCATGGTGATCAATCGCCTTCACCCGGCTGGAGAAGGGGATATCGTTGTTCCCCAACGCAACCAGAGTATTGTGGGGACCAGCGCCTGGATTGCCGACGATCCGGATGCGGTGAGCCTGCCGGCCGAGCATGTAAAACAGATGGTCGATCTGTGTTCGCAGATGTTGCCGCAGCTAGAAAAACTACCGATTGTTGCCGCCTGGAGTGCCTCGCGGCCGCTGCTGGTCAGTGATTCTGACACCGATCCCACCAAAATCAGTCGTGCCTCGGCGGTTATCGATCATGCCGACGCCGATGGGGTTGAAGGCCTTTTATCTGTTGTCGGGGGGAAAGCCACCACCATGCGGGCGATGGCCGAAGCGGTGGCCGATCGGGTGTGCGCCAAGGCCGGCCGCCAGATTGCCTGCACCACCAGAAAAACGCTATTGCAGCATTATCGGAACTATTTTCAAGGGTAGCGACGCATGCCTGACATCACCATCAAAATTTCGCGGTACAAGCCCGGGATCATCGATCCGCCAGCGTTTTTTGCCTATGCGGTCGCGCCATCCGAGAACTGGACCGTATTGGATGCCCTGGAACAGATCCGCATCCATCAAGCGCCCTCCCTGATGTATCGCCGGGCCTGCCATCACGCCTCGTGCGGTTCCTGCGCCTGCACCGTCAACGGTATCGAGCGCCTGGCCTGCAAGACCCTGCTGGCCGATTTAGAATCGCCGGTGATCACCTTGGAGCCGTTGCACTGTTTTCGGCGCGTGGGAGACCTGGTGACCCAGCGCAGCAGCCTGTTTCAACCCATTCAGGCGAACTGGTCCTACCTGCAAACGGATACGCAGCGGGAAGATCGGGTTATGGTGCTATGCGGTAAAAAGCAGCCGGCGACTAAATTCGAAGGCTGCATTGAATGCGGCTGCTGTGTGTCTGCCTGCCCAGTGGCGCGCAAAAACCAACGATTCATCGGACCTGCCGCACTGGCAGCCATCAACCAGGAGAAGAAAAAAAATCCGGCTGCGGCAGCGGAGCTCTTGACCCTGGCGGCAACGCCGGACGGTGAACCCTTGTGCCGACGCGCTCTGGTTTGCAGCCGGGTGTGCCCGGCGGCCGTCTATCCTGCCAAACACATTTTAGCGCTGAGAAATCAGCGCCAGCGTGCCAAAGCCAAGATTTGAGACCATCCACCAAACACCATTTACAAGGACAGCGCCGCCCGTCGAAGATATCGATCCTTGCTGTGAGCGAATCTGCTGTCCAGGGGCTGCAGGTTTCCCTCAACTAAGGGGTAGGGCAAATGGCGATCGATCAGCCCAACAGCTTTTATTCTCACTTACCCGATAGGGTACCGGTGATCGTTGTCGGCGCCGGGCCTGTTGGCTTGATTGCGTCGCTTTTGCTAAGCAAATACCGTGTTCGCCACTTACTGGTTGATCAGCAGAACCAGCCGGACGATCATCCCCAGGCCCATTTCATTAACCATCGATCCATGGAAGTCTTTCGCGAATTGGACCGTCTTGACCGGGCCGTGCTTGCCCAAAGCGCACCCATGAAAGAATGGGGGCGATTTGTCTACTGCACAAATATGGTCAATCTGCCCGATGCCAAGGGTGCCAACGTGGGCGCCAGCGGATCCATGCTCGGCGTGGTGGACCATCTGTCCAACGGTGGGGTTGAAACACTCAGTCCCTGTCCGGTCACTCATTTTCCCCAGCACGATTTTGTGCGTCTTTTACGTCGCCGTGCTGAAAACAGCCGTTTTTGTCATCTGTTGAAAGGTTATCACGCCGAAGTCATCGAAACTTCCCCTAAAATGAGCCTCATGCTCACCGATGTGCGAACCGATCGGCGGCATGTGCAGTCGGCGCTATTTGTGATTGGCGCAGACGGTGCCCACAGCGTACTGCGGGACCAACTCGGTATCGAACTTGTCGGTCAAACGGGCACGCTCCAACATTTGATCAACGTGCATTTTTTCAGCCGCCTGTTGGCCGAGCGGCTTCGGTCGACCATACCGGCCATGCTGTACTTTGTCTACTCACCCGCCGGTGTCGGGGTGGTTGTCGCCCATTCGCTAAGCAAAGGCGAGTTTGTGGCCCAGATTCCGTTTTTCCCACCACTTCAACCAGCTGCATCGTTCAGTGAGGGTCGATGCAGCCGACTGATTCAGCAATGGGTCGGCCGCGCGATGCCCATCCAGGTAAAAAGCATTCGCCAGTGGCGCATGCGGGTGGGACTGGCGTCTCGTTTTCAATCACCCAACGGCCGTTGCTTTTTGGTCGGTGACGCGGCCCATCAATTCACCCCGGCTGGTGGGTTTGGCATGAATACGGGCATTCAAGATGCACACAACCTGGTCTGGAAAATTGTCCTGGCGCTGCGGGCAAACCAAGCTGGAAACAGGTATGATGCCGAACAGTTGCTAAGCAGCTACGAAATCGAACGCAGGCCGGTAGCCGTCGACAATGCCAGGTGGAGTATAGCGAATTATGAACAGACATTATTGGTGCCACGTGCCATGGGATTGAATCCATCAGCGGCCAAGGCGTTGCATTTTCTCTGCGCCCGACTGCCAGGCCCCTTGTCAGCTAAGCGTGCATTGTTCGCTGCTGCCATGAAACTCGGCCAACAGCAATTGGCCTGGATGGATGCGGACAATCCAATCGCCAATTACCGCAAACGGTCGCTCAGGCACATTTTCGACGATGCCAGGCATTTGACCCTTCAGCTGCTGTTCCCTGGTCAGGATTTGGGTTTTTGTTATGCACCGGATATGGCTGCTGGCAGCTGCTTATGTGAGGCTGCGACCGACCCGTTCAATTACACGCCTTCACTTCGCATTGGCGGACGCATGCCCCACTGTTGGATTCGCGAGGAATCCGGCCAACGTTTGTCGGTGCTGGACCTGCCCACATTCACGATGGCTGACGATGGGCTTCCCAGCTATGTCTTGATCATGGTGGGCGCGGTCGATAAAAACATTCGGAGACGGGCTGATAGGCAGATAGCCAACCTGCATCCTGTGGCCACCGTTCATACCGGCACGCCATCCGCGCCATCCGATGCGCACCGGTTCCACTTTTGCGGCAACAGGCCCCCCTTTCTACCTCTTGCTGCTGCTATTTTGATGCGTCCGGACGGACATATTCAATGGTATACACTTTCGCCATCGGGCGTCGCCCGGCCTGACTGCCTTTGATTCGTGCGCATTTACAGGCAACAACACAGTGGTTAGGGTACAGGTCTGCGAAGCATCTTCAATGACCGATTCTTACAGGTGAACCCATGCAACATAATATCGGCACCGGCTGGTGGACCTATGTACGCTACGATAGTGAACGGGATCGGCCCCAGATCAGCTGGAACTTGCTGCGCCGCGTGTGGGCGTACGCAAAACCCTACCAGCTGAAAGTTCTGGGGCTGTTGATGACCATCTTTGCCATTACCGGCCTGAGTTTGATCCCGCCGCTGCTCTATCGTGATTTAATCGATAACGCCATCGTCAATGGAGACACCAGCCGTCTCAACTGGCTTGCCGCCGGCATGATCGGTATTCCTTTGCTGAGTGCGGCCATTGGCTTTGGACAGCGCTACCTGAGTGCGACCATCGGCGAAGGTCTGATCGCCGACCTGCGCAACGCACTGTTTAACCATATGCAAAAAATGAGCTTGCGTTTTTTTACCCACACCAAGACCGGGGCCCTGATCAGCCGGCTCAACAACGACGTGATCGGCGCCCAGGCTGCACTAACGCGCACATTCATCAACATTGTCACCAATTTGGTCACTGTTGTCGCCACCGTCAGCATTATGTTCTCGCTTGAATGGCGCCTGACCCTCTTGAGCGTTGCCATCGTACCCCTGTTTTTGGCGCCGACTCGGCGGGTCGGGCAGAAATTGCGCCACGTGCGCCGGCGCAGCATGGCCCTGAATGCCAAGATGAATGTCCTCATGCAGGAAACCCTCAACATCGATGGGGCCCTGCTGGTCAAACTCTTCGGACGGCAATCCGATGAGCAGGAGCGTTTTCGACAGCGCAGTGCAGCCGTGGCCCACATCGGTGTTCGTTCGGCCATGGTGGGCCGTTGGTTCTTCATGGGATTGGGCTTGATCAGTGCGGTGGGTACTGCTCTGGTCTTTTGGATCGGCGGGCACATGATCCTGCAGGGTGTCTTTACCGTGGGGACCATTGTAGCCTTCGGCGCCTACCTGACCCAGCTCTATGGACCGCTGAGTTCCATCAGCAATGCCCATGTTGAGTTTGCCACCAGCATGGTCAGTTTTGAACGCGTCTTCGAGGTGTTGGATCTTCCGATCGAAATCCAGGATCGGCCCGATGCGATTGTGCTGTCAACGGTAAGTGGGGCGGTAACCGTAGACGATGTGACCTTCAGCTACGAATCGGATGAGAAGCACGCTGGCCATTTGCTGCAGATGAGCGGCGATGGGCAGGTGCCAGACGATATCTCGGCAAAGCCGCAACCCAGCCGTCAAATGGCCTTGGCTGCGGTGAGCTTTGACATCAAGCCCGGTGAACTGGCTGCGTTGGTCGGGCCCAGCGGGGCTGGAAAAACCACCATTACCTATCTGCTGCCGCGACTATACGATCCGACACAGGGCCGCATCTTGCTGGACGGGCACGATTTGCGGAACCTGTCCCAGACGTCATTGGCCCAAGCCATCGGGATGGTCACCCAGCAGCCCTACCTGTTTAACGACTCGCTGGAGTCGAATCTGCTATATGCGGCGCCCCACGCCTCCCGGAGCGAGATCGAGGCCGCCTGCCAAACTGCCAACATCCATGATTTCATCGCCGGCCTGCCGGATGGCTACGACACGCTGGTGGGTGCCAGGGGCTACCGGCTGAGCGGTGGAGAGAAACAGCGCATCGCCATTGCCCGGGTAATTCTAAAAAACCCACGCATACTGGTCTTGGACGAAGCCACCAGCAGCCTCGACAGCCAGAACGAAGCCCTGATTCAGCAGGCACTGGAAAGGGTGATGCGGGGTCGTACCAGCCTGGTCATCGCCCACCGGCTGAGCACCATTTTGGATGCGGACGTCATCCTGGTAATGGACCAAGGCCGTATCGTCGAGCGGGCCAGGGGATCGGCCGGCCGCTCCGCCCATGAGCAGCTGCTGGATCAGGCTGGGTTGTACGCGCGTCTTTACCATACCCAGTTCAAGAATGCGTGTGGTTAAGGCCCAGGGCCATTCCTAAAGGAGAAATTGACTATCAACGGTAGCACTCTATCAAAGATGGGGTTCGAAGAACCGATGGACCCTGAATGGGTCGGTTTTCCGTTGGAAACACGCGGTGTCCGCTTGGTGTGAATGGTTGGGCGATCTCTTTGGTCAATAATCCAGTTTGACATTCCATCCGGTTTCGCCGAAAATAAAAGGAACGATCAATCGGAATCGTCTACCACAAACAAATCTTGCCAGCGCTCCCGCCGAATTGTTCGCTCATGATCGTTTACTTAAAAGAACAGATTGATAATTGCCAATTTTGATGGGTTTGTGGATGGCGCGCCACGCCCGTTCCTTGCGAACCCTTGCGGTTCATTACAAGCGTGCCTGGAAATACCGGTTTTGGATTCTGCCCGAAAGGAGGCTTCCATGGCCAATACCATTGAAAAGCGCATTTCCGTTCGTCATCCCTTAGAGGGAGCCATCACGCTGCATACCACCATTTTGACGTCCAGAGAAATTAATGCCCACCTGCTTAATTACAGCCAACACGGCATCTGTTTTTCCACAGACACGAAGTTGATTCCCGGCACAACCGTCCTTTTCAAGGCATCAAGGGATTGCCATCTGTTTACGGAAGAGGATGCAGATTGCCAGTTGCGATCCATCAGCATGGTAACTGTCAAATGGTGTCACGAAAGTTCACATGCGGACTTGCCCACCTTTGTCGCCGGCGCCAACTATGCGGTCCCGTATTGATTGGGTAATGCGCGATGAAAAAATATGTATCCCAAACTGAGCGTTTCAAATTTTTACAGATATGATAATTACCATTCTTACGGCATAACGGTGTCAGCCGGTATGCCGCATAGGCCACTACAAGGAAATACCCGCTTTTCCCGCCAACGGGACCTGACAATCGCTCGACTTGGGTGTATGCCAAGCCCCGAGATAGATGCATCGGATCGATCCTTCACAGGCCCCTTCCAATCAAAAATTACGTATACGCGTCACCAGCAATTGCCCACTACAAGCGCACCCATTGCATCCTATTCAGGTTGAAACAGACAGGGTTCATCACAGGATGGCTGCCTGCCGGCCCCTACGCCACCAGGTAGACGAATCGTTGCCTTGGGACTGGATTATTGCTGGGCGGCAACATCCACCTTTACCGAAAGTGTATGTTTGCCCCCACCCATGACGACGCCTTTTACCGGCGTGACATCACCATAATCACGGCCCCATGCCAAGGTGATATGGCGTTCGCCGGGAATCAGGTTGTTGGTGGGGTCCAGGTCCACCCATCCAGCCTGAGGTACATAGAGGGAGAGCCAGGCATGCGAGGCATCGGCACCGACAAGCCTGGGCGTGCCAGGAGGCGGTTGGGTTTCCAGGTAGCCACTCACATATCGGGCCGCCAAGCCTAAACTGCGCAGGCAGCTGATGGTCAGGTGGGCAAAATCCTGGCACACGCCTTTGCGGTCCCGCAGAACCTGCTCCACAGCGGTTTCCACGGAGGTGGCCGCCTTGTCATAGGCGAACTCGGCGAAAATTCGTCCCATCAGGTCCATGGCGGCTTCCAGAATGGGGCGTTGGGAGGGAAAGGAAGGCATGGCGAAGTCTTTGATAGCAGCATTGACGCTTGTCAGGGGGCTTTCGAAAATGAACTGATAGGCTTCCAACTCCCCTGGCTGGTCATGGAGCGCCAGCTGACTGGCCGCGATCTCCCAGGCAGGGGTCGCATCGGCTATAGGCACGTTCGATGGCCAGGTATCCACCACACTGTTGGCAACCATGGAGAGTTCAGTATGGGTGTGCTGAACCATGAACATGCGCACCTGGTTACCGAAGTAGTCGGCGCGGTCGTTCATATACTGGGGTTCCGGTCGGATTTGCAGCCGGCAGCTGCCCACCTTCTGCGTTTCGGTCTCGCGGGGCGTTAAAACCATTTCGTTTTGCGAAAGAGAGGCCGGCTCGGAATACCGGTAGGTCGTTTGATGAACGATGCGGTATCTCATGATGTCTGATCGCCGCGGATGGTGGAAAAATGGGGCGTTGCCGGTACGCGGGTCAAGTAGTGGGCACTGACCTGCTGGGAGAATTCGATCAACCGACGGTCCATGGTTTCGAGAAACCTTTGCAGCGATAGGTGGCGATCCTTGTCCGTTTTGCAATCGATGCCGCTCAGATCCAACAGTCGCACTGCGGTGAGCATTTCCAGGGCCAGGCGCTCCTCGGTGGTGGCATAGCGTCGATCATCCGGCCGGGGCAGTGCTTCGACATGGTTGGTGATCTGACTGCACTGAAATGCTAGGGATTTGGGGTTGGTTTCATCCATCACCAAGAGGTCCAGCACCGGGGCCAGCTGAAAGGCGGTTCGATAGCGGGCCCGGTAGGTCATGATACTGTCGGCCACTTCCAACAGTGCCTCGAGGGCACTGCGTGATTCAATGCAGACGAGCGGCAGGCCGATACGAATCAGGTGGGTTTGATTAATGGCGCGCTCAACGCGTCGTCCCATGTCCATGAACCGCCATCCCAGGCCGCGGGTCATGCTCTCCATGGCCAGTCCGCTGAAGGCACTCAGGGTGAAAAGGGTCTCGTCGAGCAGCTCCAGCGGGTCGTTGGCCGGTGTATCGCTGAATCCGACCAGGTGATTGATCGCCCGCCAGGAGTCGAGAGAAAGGCGGTCCCGCACACTTTTTGCCGCACCCAGAACGCGCTTGAGGATGGCCGCCACACTCCCCGGCCGATCCTGCCGAAAGAGCGCATCGTTCAAGTGCCCCGATAACTTCCGGTAGCGGGGAATACCGTCACTCCCATCGGACAGGCGCGGGATGGTCTCTTCCGACCGCAGCAGGCTCAGTAAAAACGGTAGTTCGGGAATGTCAGTCGGCCGGGCTTCACCGGCCAGGCGTCTATAGACGGAGCGCAGGAGGCGAATCACTCCTTCGGCACGCTCCAGATAGCGTCCCAGCCACAGCAGGTGGTCCGCCACGCGGCTGGGCAGGTCGTTGCTCCGTTTAAACCTGGCCACCGTTTGCAGACTGCCCATGAGGCTGAATGGGGCAACCGGTTGGTCAGAAAGGATCCAGATATCCTTGCTCTGCTGGCGTTCCGGCCTCTCCTGCAGGAGGGTTTTCACGTCGGCGGCCGTAATGGCCAGGCCACCGTGCATGACGGAAAATCCCGTTTCGGTTGCACAGGCGAAGAGGCGCATGAGGATGTAACGGCTGCCAGCGCCATCGGGGTTCCACGCCGGAGCTGTTGACGGGTGGAGCGGTTCCCGTGCCATGTAATGATGGGGGGACATGGCGATCTGTGCCGCCGGATCATTGGTCGGGGCGATGGGTCTCGATCGGTGCAGGGCCGGCTCAACGGCCAGTCTGGAGAGATCGGCCAGAACATGGTCGCGCCCGGCCTTGGTGCCACACCACCATGCCGGGTGGTTTTCCAAAAGCAGCTCTGCGTCCATTAACTGCCGGCACAGATCAGGCAGAAACACCGCCAGGGCCGGTGTGTCCACAAACCCGCAACCTATGGGATTGGTGATGTCGATCTGCCCTTGGCGGAAGGCCTGGATCAATCCGGCCACTCCGCCGGGCTTGCGGTTTCCGACGAACGGGTCGCTCTCTTCGTCGGTGATGTGCCGGAAGATGGTGTGCACCGGTTCCAGTCCGGCCAGCTTCTTAAGAAAGACCTCGCCTTTGCGCACGGTCAGGTCCTGCACCTCCACCAGCGGAAAACCCAGGTAGCGTGAAAGCAGGGCATGTTCAAAATAGATGCGGCTGTCCGGTCCGGGTGACAGCAGCACAATGCCGGGATCATCGCGCTGCTGGGCGGTGCGATCGGTCAGGCTGCGGTGAAAGGTGTCGAAAAATGGCGCCAGCCGGTGAATCTGGGTTTTGTGATACAACTCGGGAAAGACCCGCGAGATCACAATCCGGTTCTCCAGCGCATATCCCAAACCGGCCGGGGTGTTGCCATAATCCCGAAGGATCCGAAAGCGTCCATCGACGCCGCGATAAAGATCGGCCGCGTAGTAGGAGAGATAGCGGTTGCCGGTGGGGGCGATGCCGTGGCAGGGTCTCAGAAATCGAGGATTGGCGAAGACCAGCTCGGCGGGCAGATGTCCCTGTCGGAGAAGGTTCTGGGGGCCATAGGTATCGGCCAGGATCTGTTCCAGCAGCTGGGCCCGCTGAATCAGTCCGGCTTCCAGCCCACGCCATTCGTCGGCCGTGATGGGCAGCGGGATCATTTCCAGGGCCCAAGGAATACCCTGCCCGCCGGGATCGTCGAACGGATTGAATGTGGCCCCGTCCTCATGTCGCATGCGCCTGACCCGCTCCTGGCGCTGATGGAGCACTTCGGGTGCGATGCCGTCGAAGGCTGCAATCAGTGACTGCCAGTGATCCCTGACGGTCCCCGCCGATCCGAAGGCCTCACGGTAGCCATCGCCGTAAAAACGCATCGCTTCGAACGGGGAGGCCGGTCCGGCCACGGTTGGTTCGGGCATAAACGCTAAACCTCGCCTCAGGTGGACATGACGCCGTCCATGGACGGCGGCTTCGATTTACCCCGTTTGACGTCGTAAATCAAGGGTATAGGGAAATTCGGGATTGGTTTCCACTGGCGGTTCGGCTGCCTGGTCGCCGGGGGTGTGCGCGCTGGAGATGAAGCGAGCGTGTCGCCTGCCTTCGGCCTCCCAGCTGTTTACCGGAAAGCGCTCATGGTTGCGCCCCCCCGGATGGCCCACGTGGTAGGTGCAGCCCGCTACGGCTCGCTGTGACCAGGTGTCGAATAGATCGATGGTCAACGGGGTGTCTACGCCGATGGTGGGGTGCAGGCAGGTCGGCGGCTGCCAGGCCCGGTAACGGATGCCGGCCACGAAGACGCCGTCGATACCGGTGGGTTGCAGCGGTACGCGTCGACCATTGCAGACGACAATGTGCCGACCGCCGGTCATACCGGTTACCTTGACCTGAAGGCGCTCAACCGATGAATCGACGTAACGCACGGTTCCGCCTCCGCCGGGCTCCTCACCCAAAACATGCCAGGGCTCCAGGGCCTGGCGCAGTTCCATTTCAAGACCCTGAAAAGAGACGCGTCCATAGATGGGAAAGCGAAATTCGAAATGGGGATGAAAGAAATCCATGCCAATTGGAAAGCCGTCCGAATGAAGGGCTTCCAGCACACTGTCGAAATCCTCTCCCAGGGGGTCGGGCAGCATGAAGCGATCATGCAGGCGCGTGCCCCAGCGCACCAGGCGCCGACGGTAGGGGGTCTTCCAGAACCAGACCAGCAGGGTGCGCAGGAGCAGTTGCTGAGCCAGGCTCATGCGGGCGTGCGGGGGCATTTCGAAGGCACGAAACTCCAGCAGACCCAACCGACCGGCGCTGCTGTCCGGTGAATAGAGCTTGTCGATACAAAACTCCGCCCGGTGGGTGTTGCCGGTTACATCCACCAGCAGATTGCGGAAGAGGCGGTCCACCAGCCACGGCGGACAGGATGGGTGGGCGTCGGTCTGCCGATCCATTTCGGCGAAGGCAATTTCCAATTCGTAGAGGCTGTCGTGGCGGGCCTCGTCGATGCGCGGCTGCTGGCTAGTGGGGCCGATAAAGAGGCCGGAGAACAGGTAGCTTAATGAGGGGTGGTTGTTCCAGAAGGTCACCAGGCTGCGCAGTAGATCCGGTCGTCGCAGGAAGGGGCTGTCTGCCGGCGTGGCGCCGCCGACGACGATGTGGTTGCCACCGCCCGTACCGGTATGGCGGCCGTCGAGCATGAATTTTTCCGTGCCCAGCCGCGTTTGACGTGCGGTTTCATAAAGGGTGGTGGTGCAGTCGACCAGTTCGCGCCAGCTGTGCATGGGCTGAATGTTGACTTCGATCACGCCGGGATCCGGGGTAATCTTGAGGCGCTTCAGCCGCGGGTCATAAGGTGGCGTATAGCCTTCGATCACGACGGGCAGACCGGTCGCTTCGGCGGTGGTCTCGATGGCGGCCACCAGTTCCAGGTAGCCCTCCAGGTCGGCGACAGGCGGCATGAAAACGTAAAGACATCCCTGCCGGGGCTGCACGCACAAGGCGGTACGAACCAGCCAGGCGGCCGATTCGCCGACCACGGGCTGAGGGTCGTCGACAGGCGTGGGTTGGGGGCGCACGTTTTCTCCGAGACTTTCGGCGGCGGCGCCCTCGATGAAACGCTGACCGTCGTGTAGATCGGGCAGCGGTCCGCGGTCGGCCATGGGATCGAGGGGGTGGTCGTGGGTTAGATCGGCTTCGCTGACCCAGGGCAGTGATTCCAGGGGAAGACGCAGTCCCGCCGGTGAATCGCCGGGCAGCAGGTACATGTGTTCGCCCCTCAGCGGCCACGGCCCGCTTTTCCACGAACCGTGCTGCAGGGGCAGGACGTAGCCGACCACGGTGTCCAGGCCCCGCTGGAAGGTGTGTACCATCCGCGTCCGGTCCTCGGGATCTTTCAGGCGTGGATCGGTCGGTGTTACGTTGACCGGCAGGCGCTGTTCCTTATGCAGGTAGTACAACACATCCTCGTAACTTTCACGAATGTAGCGTCGTCCCACACCCAGCCGGTCGGCCAGGGCCTCGATGAACCGTTTGGCCTCCGCGGCGCCGTGTCCATAATCGGTCGATGCATCGGCAATCCAGCGATCGTTACGCCAGACCGGGTTGCCATCCGTTCGCCAGAAGCAGCTCAGCGCCCAGCGGGGCAGGGATTCACCCGGGTACCATTTGCCCTGGCCGTAATGCAGCATGCCTCCCGGCGCCCACAACTGCCTTAGACCCTTGATCAGTTGCTCCGAGAGCTGTCGTTTTTCCTTACCCAAGGCGTCCGTGTTCCACTGGGCGCCGTCCATGTCATCGATTGATACAAATGTGGGTTCGCCGCCCATGGTCAGGCGCACATCCGACTGCTCCAGTTCCCGGTCCACCTGATCGCCCAGATTGAGGATGGCCTCCCATACCGCATCTGGGAAGGGACGGGTGGAACGCGGTTCCTCACGGATGCGCCGGACACGCATGCTGTGGCCAAAGTCAACCTCGCACGGCTCAAGGGCACCCGCAATGGGGGCGGCGCTTTGCGGTTCCGGCGAGCAGGCCAGCGGAATGTGTCCTTCGCCGGCAAACAGACCCGACGTTGGATCCATGCCCACCCAGCCGGCGCCGGGGACGTAGACCTCGGTCCAGGCGTGCAGGTCCGTGAAATCGGCCTCCGGTCCGGACGGACCGTCCAAGGATTTGACGTCCGCCGCCAGTTGGATCAGATATCCGGATACAAAGCGGGCGGCCAGGCCCAGGTGGCGCATGATGTTGGCCAGCAGCCAAGCCGAATCCCGGCACGATCCACTGCCCAGGGTGAGGGTCTTCTCGCAGCTCTGCACGTTGGGTTCCATACGGATGAGGTAGCGAATCTCCCGACTCAGCCGCCGATTCAGATCTACCAGGAAATCAATCGTCTGTTGGGGGCGGCGGTCGATGCCCGCCAGATAGGCGCTCAGTTTCTCACCGGCCGGTTCACATTCCAGGTAAGGGCCCAGATCCGCCTTTAGCCTGCGTTCGTAGGTGAAGGGAAAGGTTTTTGCCTCCGGTTCAAGGAAGAAATCGAAGGGGTTGATGATGACCATGTCGGCCACCAGATCCACCTCGACCTGGAAGATGTCGGTCCTTTCCGGGAAGACCAAGCGGCCCAAATAGTTGCTGAAGGGGTCCTGCTGCCAATTAATGAAATGGGTTTTGGGCGTGACCGTCACCGAATAGCTCAGGATCGGCGTACGGCAGTGGGGCGCCGGTCGCAGGCGCATAATCTGCGGGGAAAGGGTGATACGCCGGTCGTAGCGATAGGTGGTTTGATGGTTTAGAGCGATATGGATTCCCAAGGATCGGTCCTTTCAGCCAAGGCGGTTGAGAATGGGGCATTGGTTACTGTTCAGCGCTCAGCGATTCGCTCGCCGGTTTGATGTTAAAATAGGCGGTGCCGATGGCCGCATCAATCTGGTTGAGCCGGATCTGCAGATTGTCCAGGTATTCGTGCATGCCCCTCTTGATCACCTCGTCAATGTCGCCATAGGCCAGATCGGCTTCGAGACGCCCCAACTGCCTTTCGGCGGCGTTGCGCGTCGATTCGCCGTCTGCACCGTTGATGCGCTGCAGACAGATCTTGGATTTGGTCACGCAGTGACGGATGGAACGCGGAAACTGGCGGTCGAAGATCAGGAAATTGGCCACGCTGCGCGGTGTGATCTGGTGATGCTGCTTGCGAAACATCTCGAAGGCGCTGGCGGATTTGAGCACTGCGGTCCATTGGATGTTGTCGATGGGTGAGTTGACCATATCGGCCTGGGGCAGCAGCATGAAGTACTTCACATCCAGGATACGCGAGGTTTTGTCCGCCCGTTCGATCATCATGCCGATGCGGGCGAAATTCCAGGCTTCGCCGTGGCTCATCGTGCTGTCCATCAAGCCGGTGAACAGATGGCTGCGCATCTGGATGATTTTGAAGAAGCGGTGAGGGTCGCTCAGGGCCAGGTTCGAACTTTGCCTGTCGACCAGTTCCAGGTAGAAGTTGTTGAGATGCTCCCACATCTCCGAAGAGATGATCTCACGGATGGAACGGCCGTTTTCGCGGGCCGCCGCCAGGCAGCTCAAAATGGAGTTGGGATAGTTGCGGTCGAAGGTCAGAAACCGAATCACCGCCTCCTGACCGCAATTCGGACAGCTGTTATCAAAAAGGGCCAGATCGCCGGTGGTCATGATCACCGGTTCCCAATGTTTCCCTTTTTCTGAAGGCATATCCAGCAGCAAATTGAGATTGACGCTGATGAAACGGGCCACATTCTCTGCCCTTTCGATATAGCGGCACATCCAGTAGATTGCGTTGGCGACGCGGCTGAGCATTAAGCCCCTCCTGTGTTAAACGTTTTCATTGGCGATGGTGAACAGCTATGCAATGATTCTCACCTGGTAATTGGTTTTGATTTCTCATCATAAAACCCATGTGTCCTTACTGCCGCCGCCTTGGGATGAGTTGACCACCAACGAGCCTTTGGGTAGGGCCACACGCGTCAGACCCCCGGGCTGCACATAAATTTCTTCACCAAAAATGACGTAGGGGCGAAGGTCCACGTGGCGTCCCTCAATGCGATCGCCCACGATGGTGGGCACCCGGGACAGCGAGATGGTGGGCTGGGCCATGTAATTGCGCGGTTCGGCCTTAATCTTCTCGGCAAAGGCCGCCTGCTCCTCAGCGGTGGCATGTGGCCCCACCAGCATGCCATAGCCGCCGGACTCGTTGGCTGCTTTGACCACCAGTTGGTCCAGGTGTTCCAGCACATAGGCCCGGTCGTCCGCATCGCGGCAGATGTATGTAGGCACGTTGGGTAAAATGGGCGTCTCGCCGGTGTAGTAGGCAATGATCTTGGGCGCGTAGGCGTAGATGACCTTGTCGTCGGCAATTCCCGTCCCCGGTGCATTGGCCAGGGCCAGGCGTCCGCTATTGTATACGCCGATCAGGCCTTTTACACCCAGCAGAGAGTCGGCACGGAACACTTCAGGATCGATGAAGTCGTCATCGATGCGCCGGTAGATGACATCCACCCGCTTGAGTCCTTTGGTGGTGAGCATGTGAACATAGCCGTCGGCCACCACCAGGTCCTGGCCCTCAACCAGCTCTACCCCCATCTGTTGAGAGAGGAACGAGTGTTCGAAATAGGCGCTGTTGTAAATGCCGGGCGTCAGCACGCCGATGGTAGGAGCGTCGATGTTGTCCGGTGCCATGTATTCGAGCATCGCCAACAGTTTGGAGGTGTAATCGTCCACCGGCCGCACCCGGGAGGCTTCGAACACCTGAGGAAAGGTCCTTTTGAGCACCTGACGATTTTCCAGCACATACGAGACCCCCGACGGACAGCGCAAATTGTCCTCCAATACGTAGAAGGTGCCGTCACGGTCCCTCACCAGGTCGGTACCGGTCACATGGCACCAGATACGCCGGGGCGGGGTGAACCCCTCGCAGGCCTTGCGATAGGTGCGACTGGTGAAGATCAGGTCCTCGGGAATCACCTTATCCTTGACGATCTTTTTGTCGTTGTAGATGTCTTGGATGAACTCGTTAAGGGCGAAAATGCGTTGCTTCAGACCACTTTCGATCTGTTGCCAGTCATCGGCAGAAACGATGCGCGGAATGATGTCGAACGGCCAGATCTTTTCGGTACCCTCTTCACGGCCATAGACATTGAAGGTGATACCCATCTTCAATAGCAATGCCTCGGCCGCCTTCTGGCGCAGGGCCAGGTTTCCCGGCGGCAGCGACTCGATTTTGTCCACCAGCAGCCGCGCACCGGGTCGAGGGCTGCCGTCGGAATCGATTAGTTCGTCGAAAAAGTCCTCCGGGTCATAGGCTCCAAAGGTTTCCATAACGCCGCCTCCTCTTTGTGGCGCCTGCTTAACACTGTGCATCTTAATTTTTAGATGGCTTCTATTTAAACGCTGGGCAACGCATTTCGTATGCCAACTGGTCTGGCCGTTTCCACCGGAGGGCATAATCAATCGTTTTCAATTGAAAAATATATTGATCCCCTGCGATTGGTTGTAAGTTGACGTCCATTGCCAGCCGGCTTCACAAACTTTTTTTACAATTTAGTCTGCATGCTGAACATTTGGTACAAAATTGCAAGTTTTTTTCCGCCTGTCAACGCTTTCACCATCAGGCCAGAAAAGACGACCGACCTTGGTGAGGGGACGTTTGGTTGTCGATGGGTTGGGGTAGGCTGCTTTTGCACGCGAATGAAGGCACACGGTAACGGCAATACCCATTGAGGCGGTCATCCAAACGCCACCGCTACTGCAAGCCTTTTTCGCTGACCAGAAGGATATCGACTTTGGGGATACCTGGCAGTCCGTCTGCTTTGTAGCGTAGAAAAGTCTTTTCTGTCGATCGATACCAGTAGGTTGCCTGCCAAATAAGGGAGAAGAATCCGCGCAGCCGGGCTGTCAGCTTGACGGCGGTAATCGTTTGATCATTCCAATCGATTTGCTCGGTTACCGGTTGCGTGGCCCGGATTTTTTTAATTGACATATCCTCTGGCGCGACCACAAAAAAATCTTTACTTTTTTCTTTTGAAGTTAAGAACCCGAGCAGCCCGAATTCCGAATTTTGCAGCCATGTCTCTTGGCCCACATCCAGCGATTTATCCAGCGGCTGCCCGTTGGATATTCCGCGAATGAGAATTATATTTGACCTGCGTTCTGCCTTGAAATCGGTATTCGCCCCGCCGTTCGCATATTCCCAACGCGTCATTAAGTTTTTATGATTGT
This sequence comes from Desulfosarcina sp., assembly GCA_050124445.1. Lineage (GTDB taxonomy): Bacteria > Desulfobacterota > Desulfobacteria > Desulfobacterales > Desulfosarcinaceae > Desulfosarcina. The sequence goes on along the minus strand of JASFFF010000011.1, from coordinate 847 downwards.
AGTGATAAAGCTGTTTCACATCCTTGAATATTGAGCGGTACGTAGTACCATCTGCCTTTTTTTCGATAGTCACACAAAGCTCAGACACATCATCGTCGCGGCGAACCTCATACACAAGGTCACAGGCAATGCTCGAGGTGTTGACGAGGAATAACAATGCGAATAATGGCATTGGTGCAAATTTTGGCATGGGCAATCCCCCAGAATTCGGTTCAGTCACAGCCACAGATCGTCCTGAAAAAACACCAGTGATTTTCAATCGTACGAACGCCCACATTCATTGATATTCATGCGCGAAATACGCAGTTGAAAACCGTTTGGCTGGGTCCGCACACCAGTCGTGGGACCCCATATGGGCTCAGGTCCCGCAAAACGTTCGGTAGGGCTGGTCCGAAGGGGGCGCTGGCAGGTGATAGCCGGCCGCCTCCGGCGGATCCCGGTAGGGTTGAGACAGAAAACCGAGCAGTTTTTCCATGACCGTAAAATCGGCCCGCTCCACGGCCGCCGCCAAGGCCTCTTCCACCCGGTGGTTGCGAGGAATGACTGCCGGGTTGTGGGTGTTCATCAGCCGGCGGGATGCCTCCCAGGGGTTCGGTTGACGATTTAGCCGGGCCTGCCAGCGCTCGAACCACCGCTTAAAATCCATGGCCTGGAATACGGATGCCTCCGGCAATGAGCCGGATGCCAGGTCGCGGAAGGTGTTGGTAAAATCGGCCCCGCGCCGGTGCATGCAATCAAGCAAGTCTGCTACCAGGTGGCCGTCATCCGATTCCTGGTTGAACAATCCCAGCTTGGCCCGCATGCCTGTCAACCAGTAATGACGGAAGGTGTCCGTAAAGCCGGAGAT